>CAMZAY010000043.1 GCA_947304365.1 uncultured Clostridia bacterium
TGCCCGCCTGCAGGTCCGGGAAGACGAGAACGTTCGCCTTGCCGGCAACGGGGCTGCCCGGGCTCTTGAGCTGACCGACCTTCTCAACGAGGGCGGCGTCAGCCTGGAGTTCGCCGTCGATCATAAGATCGGGCGCCTGCTCCTTGACCATGGCGGTGGCGGCAACGACCTTATCTACGTTTTCATGCTTTGCGGAGCCCTTCGTGGAGAAGCTGAGCATAGCGACGCGGGGATCGATGCCGACGAGGTTCTTTGCGCTCTCCGCAGAGGAGATGGCGATAGCGGCAAGCTGCTCGGCGGTGGGATCGATGTTGACAGCGCAGTCGGCAAATACCATGACGCCGTCGTCACCGTAAGCCTTGTTGGGGATCTCCATAATGAAGCAGGAGGAAACGGTGCTGATGCCGGGAGCCATCTTGATTATCTGGAGACCGGGACGGAGCGTATTGCCGGTGGTATTGATAGCGCCCGCTACCATGCCGTCCGCCTTGCCGTCCTTTATCATCATGCAGGCGAAGAAAAGCGGATCGTGCATCATCTTTTCGGCCTTCTCCATATCGACGCCCTTCGCCTTGCGCATCTCATAGAAACGCTCGACATAGGTGTTGAAATCGGGGCTCTTGACGGGATCGATAATGCCTACGCCGGTAAGATCGACGTCGAACTTGGCGGCAACGGCGCGGATCTCATCCTCATTACCCATGAGGGAAATATCCGCGATACCCTCGGCGATGATCTTCTGAGCGGCCTGAACGGTGCGCTCCTCCGTGCCCTCGGGAAGCAGTATGTGCTTCTTCTGACTCTTGGCCTTAGCCTTAATGTTATCAATAACCGACATTTTTTATATCTCCTTCCGAAAAATAGTTGACGGTCAAACCAAATTAGATTATAACATATATGTGAGGATTTTGGCATAGCTAAAATAATATAATTTGAGGATTTTTATGAAAACAGTCGGAATAACTGCCGAATACAACCCTTTTCACACTGGGCACGAGTATCATTTGAAGGCATCGCTCGAGGTTTCGGGCGCGGAAAAGGCAGTGGCGATCATGAGCGGGAGCTTCGTTCAGCGGGGCGAACCCGCCTGCGCCGACAAATTCACCCGCGCGGAATGGGCGATCAAGCACGGGGCGGATATGGTAATTGAGCTTCCGGACGTATTCGCGCTTTCCTGCGCGGAACGCTTTGCCGCAGGCGCGGTGAGGATAATGAACGGGACGGGCATAATCGACTCGATATGCTTCGGCAGCGAATCGGGCGATTTGAGCGCGCTCAGAAGCGCCGCGTTCCATACGGGCGACGGCGAGGCTCTTGCCGGCGCGCTCGACGAGGGCGTCTCCTACCCCGCCGCCATGCAGAAGGCGTCCGGCATACAGCTTGACCCGAACGACATACTCGGCGTCGAATACATAAGAGCGGCGGCAAAATACGCCCCGAATGCTGAAGTGTATGCCGTCAAGCGCATAGGCGGCGGCTACAATGACGATTCGCTTGATAACGAGCTCAATTCCGCAAAAGCGATACGCGCGGCGCTTTCCCGATACAGCGGACAGACCAAGATGAGCCCAGCTGTTTTCGATGCGCTCTCGCGGTCGATCCCTCGGGACGTACTCGAGGACATGAGCGGGCTGATGAAAAAGGGCGCCTTCCCCGCCTCTTTGGACGAGCTTTCGCTTCCCGTTCTATATAGATTCAGAAGCATGACGACGGACGAAACAGCCGCGCTCCCGGAGGTCGCAGAGGGGCTCGAAAACTTGTATAAAAAGCATTCGATGGATTCCGCCGACGTTTGGGAAATGCTCGGCAGGATCAAGTCCAAGCGCTATACCATGGCAAGGCTCAAGCGGATCGCAATGAACGCTCTGCTCGGAGTTTCGGCGGAGCTTCAAAAAGCCGCCTGCGAGGACGATTCCGCGCTGTACGCTAGGGTGCTTGCGGTAAAAGAAGGCTCGGAGGAGCTTCTTGCGATGCTTCGCGAAAGCGCGAAGATACCCGTCGTGATACAGGCCGCCGACAGAGATGCGCTCCCGCCGCTCGCAAAAAGGATCGAGGAGGTCTCCTGCCTTGCGCACAGGATACGCGCCCTCGGTCAACCGTACGACAAGTCGGCAAGGGATGACCGCGAGTATCGGCTGATCGTACGATAGTAATACGTTTGCCTGCCGGACATATCCTTTAGCATGGGATATGTCTTTTTTATCGTCATCCTGGGGCTTACGGTGCTGTTCATACCGTTCAGCCCGGAAGCGGCTTCCGGAGCGGCGGACGGGCTAAAGCTTTTTGCGGCTTATGTACTGCCGGCGCTTTTCCCGTTTTTCGTATGCTCGCACTATCTGACGGAGAGCGGCGTTTTTATACGCCTGACCCGCAGGGGACGTTTGCTCCCCCTGCTTGCCGCGCCGCTGACCGCGCTTTGCGGTACGCCCTCCTCCGCGCTGATAACGGAGCGAATGTACGCGTCGGGCTGTTATTCAAGGAAGAAAGCTTCCATGTTCTGCGCCGCGCTCAACCAGACGGGGCCGTCGTTCATCATTTCGTCGCTCTGCCTCGGTATGCTCAAAAGCCCGAGATACGCCGCCGCGTTCCTGATATCGCACTACGCTCCGGCATTTGCAGCGGCGGTACTGTTGTCATTTTTCAAAGACGGGCCGCATCCCATGCCCGTCGTACGCTCGTACGAACAGGCTGACCGTCCGCTTGCCGCTTTCTCGAAAGCAATTTCCGGCGCGGTCGTAAACGTGCTTCGGGTCGGCGGAACTGTCGTTTTTTTCAGATCCGTTTACTCAGTTTTAAGCACGGCGTTATCGTTCGGTCAATCTCCCGCGGGCGGGTTCATAACGGGCCTTTTCGAGATGACGAGCGGAGTAAGCGTCCTTGTTTCATCCACGACAAGGCTTTCGCTCGGCCTTTGCGCTTTTCTCATTTCATTCGGGGGAGCATGCATTTTCATTCAATCGAAAATGATATTCGAGGAGCTTTCCTCTCCGTATTATTTCATTACCAAGCTTGCCGTCGGCGCCGCTTCCTTTGCGGTATTCACCATGCTGTGTCCCGCTCCCGAAACGTCCCAAGCGGTTTTCGGCAACCTCGGCGAAGCGCTCTCACGGCTTCCGGACGGCGCGGATATCCGCCTTGCGGCGGTCATCTGCACGGCGGCTTCGGTATCGTTTACGCTTGCTGTATCGATGCTTTTCTCAATACTTTCGACAAAAAGAAAACAGGCGATCTGAAATAGATCGCCTGCTGTCTTTCAAATGATCATTCGTCATCGTCAACGGGCTCTTCCGCCTTCTTCTTACGCTTGAAGAGACCGAAGAATCCGCCGGAGCTCTCCTGCTCCTCCGCGGCCTTTGCCTTTTCGGCTTCTTCCCTGGCTTTCGCCTCATCGGGAGACTCGTTGAAATCGGGCTTCTTTACAACGCCGAGGTCCTTGCGGTTGACCTCTACGACGCCGTAATACTCCTCCAGGAACTGCATGAGGCTGCCGAGAACGCCGTCGGCATATTCCTTGGCGTTGTCGTAAACGCGCTTCGCGTTGTACTCGGCCTTGCGCTCCAGAAGGTCTGCGCGGTGCTCCGCCTCAAGCGTGATGTCATGCTCGTCGAGCAGGCTCTCGCGCTTTGCTTCGGCTTCTGCGATGATGCTACTTGCATTTGCTTCCGCTGTGGCAATGATGCCGTTCTTCTTGCTCTCAGCTTCGCTGATGATGGCGTCGGCCCTTGCCTGCGCGTTGTTGACGAGCTCCGTCGCATAGCTTTCCGCCTTGGCGGTGATGTTCTTCGCATCGGAAATAATGCTGTCAGCCTTACGTACATCCTCGGGGATGGTCACCTTAAGGTCGCCAAGGAGATTGAATATCTCCTCGATATCGATAATGCGCCTGTCGGTATTCCCGCCGAAACGAGGAGAGGGGCTTGATTCGATGACCTCTTCAAGCTCATTGATCTTTTCGATGCTCAATACTTCCGGGGTATCCATGTTCATAGCCATACTCAATTTCTCCTTAGTATTATATGATCAGCATTCGGTACAAGCCCTTCAATGCCAATTCCGATCTTGAGGAGCTGCCTTACCAGACTCGAGCTGATATAGGCATGCTCCGGTTTGGAGATCAGGTAAACGGTACTGATCTCCGGCGCGATACGGGTATTTACCGCCTCCAGCATCGCCTCATAATCTACGTCCGCGCCGGTGCGTATGCCGCGGATTATCACTGACGCGCCAACGCTCCTGCAATAGTCCACAAGGAGGCCCGAACTTGCGGATGCTTCCGCATTGGGGATATCCTTTATGGCATCCCTGATGAGCTCGAGCCTTTCCTCAACGGAGAACAGCTCTCCCTCCTTACCGGGATTGTCGAGGATGGAAACGTACACCTTGTCGAATACGGCGGACGCCCGCTTTACTATATCGAGATGACCCGTCGTTATCGGATCGAAGCTGCCGGGAAAGACCGCAATGCTCATTTTTCCTCCGCACCCGCATAGACCGCCTTGGTCACATACGAGTCCCCGTATTTCCTGGGCTCCTTTACAGAATAATTCCCGCCGAAAACGGGAGGGTTGTCAAGCGAATGCTCGCAGATGATCAGCGCCTCAAAAGACAGAAGGCCGTTTTCATCGAGCTTTGCAAGCGCCCTGCTCATAAGATCGCTCTCATAAGGGGGATCGAGAAGCACTATATCGAACTTCTCCCCCGAAAGCGAAAGCTGATCGAGGAGCATGATCGAATCCATGCCGTACACGGTCGACTGTTCCTCGAACCCGCGGCGCTTGAGGTTTGTACGGACGGCGGATACGGCGCTCCTGTCACGGTCGCAGAACACGGCGTGACGCGCCCCGCGGGATATGGCTTCTATACCGAGCCCGCCGCTGCCGGAGAAGAGATCGAGCACGTTTGCGTCGGCAATATCGAACTGGATCATGCCGAATATCGCCTCCTTGACTTTCGCCAAGGTAGGTCTGGTATTAAGCCCCTTGGGAGCCGTAAGCTCCCTCCCCTTTGCTTTTCCGGCTATAACGCGCATTATTCCGCTCCGCTACCTCACATTATATTGTATCACCACAATGCCGCGGTTTCAATAGTTATTTTTGTAAAATCCACAAAATATTGTTCAAATGACGATGGTTTCCCCGGGCACGACCACAATATCTACTCTCTTGTCGGTCTCCTCCGTAGGCACTGTATCGACGAGCTGACAATCGAACCCGACGGCGATCTTGAGGCAATCGGTCCTTGCGAGGAGCCTGTCATAGTAGCCTCCACCCTGACCTAACCTTCTCCCCTCCCGGTCGAAGCCTATCGCTGGGAGAAGGATCGCGCCGAGCCGATCTGCTGTGATCTCCTCCGCGGTTTCGGGGTCGGGCTCGCTTATGCCGTAAGCTCCGGGCCTGAAGCCGTTTTTCTCCGCAGGAACGAACAGTCTGAGCCCGCCGTTCTCTATGCAGAGGGGGAATACGGCCTTCACGCCGCGCGCCTTCAGTATCTCGACGGCAGGAAGGATATCGAGCTCATATTTCATGGGCATGTACGCAAGCACGTATTCGGCGTTGACGAGCCCGTTTATCTCCATCAGCCTGCCCGCAACGCGAAGCGAGGCCTCCTCCCTTTCGGCGGGAGAAAGCGCGCGCCTTGCCGCGCGGATCTTGCTTCTCAATTCGGCTTTTCTTTCGGCAATATCCATCGTTCAGAGCTCTTTATGGCATATCCTGCCGTTTATGATCGTCATGACGCAGCGGGTCTTTACTTCGAGAGGATCGCCGTTGAACACCGCGATATCGGCGTCCTTGCCCGGTTCGATACTGCCGATCCTGTCGTCAAGGCCGGTTATCTTCGCGGCGTTGATGGTGATCGACTTGAGCGCTTCATACTCGGGCAGACCCTCGCGGACGGCAAGCCCGGCGCATATCGGCAGATACTGCTCCGGAATGACGGGATGATCCGTCATCATGGCGAATTCGATGCCGTTTTCGTAAAGCACTCTCGGCGCGGAATAGCTCTGGTTCCTGAGCTCGATCTTGCTCCTGTCGGAGAGCAGCGGCCCGATTATGACGCCCGCGCCTGTATCCTCGATACCCTTCTTAATAAGGTCCGGTATCATGTATCCCTCGGTGCAGTGATCGAGAGTCACCCTGATATCGAACTCCCTCGCTATCCTGAGCGCGGTAAGAATATCGTCGGCGCGGTGTGCGTGTATCTTAAGCGGGAGCTCGCGCCTTATCACGGGGAGCATCGCCTCCATGGCAAGATCCCTTTCGGGCTTCTTCGATTCGTCGTCGCCGGCGGCACGGAGCTTTTTTTCATACTCCTTCGCCTTTGTCAGGGTGGTGCGAAGCGTCGCCGCTATCTGCATGCGGGTGAATATGGTCTTGCGGCTCTCGTACACGCGCTTCGGATTCTCGCCGAAGGCGGCCTTCATTCCCACTGGGAACCTTAAAAGCATATCTTCGACGTCCCTTCCGCTCGTCTTAACTGCAGCGAACTGACCGCCGACCACGTTGGCGCTGCCCGGGCCGGTGACGCACGTTGTAACGCCGCCGCGCATGGCCTCGACGAAGCATTTATCAAAGGGATTGATCGCGTCGATCGCGCGCACCTCGGGCGTGGATGGGCTCGACATCTCGTTGCCGTCGTCGCCCTCGAAGCCCATTCCGTCCTCGAACATGCCGATATGGCAGTGCGCGTCGATTATGCCGGGTATTACGGTCAATCCGGAGAGGTCGATCGTCTCTGCGCCTTCATAATCAAGGCCCTTGCCGACGGCCGCGATCTTGCCGTTTTCCACGGCGATATCGCCGGGGTAGCACCTTCCGTTGGGGTCGTTCTCGTTCATTGTGAACAGTTTTGCGTTTTTGAGTACAAGCATGATTTATCTCCTTTACTTTAGTTCGGAACCTATTATTTCGGTAATATCGCTTGCGGTGATGAACCGCGTATGCAGTATGTCGAGAGCCTTTTCGGCGGAGCTGCCGAGCAGGAACGCGCCGATCGCCGCCGCGTCCGCAGGAGAAGCGCCCTGGGCGAGCATACCCGTTATAATGCCCGCGAGCACGTCGCCGCTGCCGCCCTTGGCAAGGCCGGTATTGCCGCTGTCGTTATAGCGAAGGGGCTTATCGGGCGAGGCGATCACGCTGAAAGCGGATTTCAGCAGCACCGTACAGCCGTACTCGTTTGAAAAATCACTCGCCGTCACTGTCATATCCCGCACGATATCCTCCGTATCCCTGCCGCAAAGGCGGCTCATTTCAGCGGGATGCGGGGTGAGTATCGCCGCGGGATGAAGGAGCTTTAAAAGCTCCCTGTTCGCCGAAAGCGTGTTGAGCGCGTCGGCGTCTATCACGCAGGGCTTCTTTGAAAGGAGCACTTTTTCAAGAAGCGTCTTCGTCCTTTCATTCACGCCCATGCCGCACCCGATGAGAAGCGCATCCGACCATTCTATGAGTTCGTCGGCCAAGTCGCCTGTAAGGATCATGGCCTCGGGCACGGCGGCGAAGGAAGGCCTTAAGCTTTCCGGGATCAGCGCCTTTGTCAGACCCGCGCCGGAACGAACACAGGCCTTTGTGCTCATCAGCCCGGCGCCGGGCATATTCTCCGATCCGACTATCAGTCCCGCTTTGCCGAAGCGCCCCTTATTGGCGTTTGCCGGTCTTTTGGGAAGCAGCTTTTTGATGAGTCTTTCGTCGATCGTGACCTGATTCCGCAGCGAAACGTCCGCCGCGTATACCACGTCGACAGCGCCGTCCTCATACTTGACGATCAGCTGACCGTTCGATGCGATCTTGTCCCCAAAGCCGTAGCGTATGCTCCTGCCGTCGTCGACCGAAACATGCCTGCCCACGGAGATACAGTCTTTGGCATAGGCTTTGAGAAACGCCTCCGT
>CAMZAY010000044.1 GCA_947304365.1 uncultured Clostridia bacterium
GCAGTTGTATTCGGCTCGACCGGCTCGATAGGAAAACAGACTCTCTCCGTATGCGAAGCGCATAAGGAGCTGTTTTCCGTTTATTCTATTGTATTCGGCAGCAGCGTCGAGCTCGGCGCAGAGCAGATCGTTCGGTTCGATCCGAAGATAGTCGGCGTTTTTGATGAAAAAGCAGCGGCCCAAATCAAAAAGCTTTTCCCAAATAAAACGGTCGTATCCGGCCCCGAAGTCTGGGATATCGCCGCATATGATGATATCGATACGGTCGTTAACGGCGTATCGGGTTTCGACGGTACTTTCCCGCTCCTTAAGGCGCTTGAAGCCGGCAAAACGGTCGCTCTCGCCAATAAGGAGAGCGTCGTCTGCGCCGGCGGGCTCGTAAGGGACGCCATCAAGCGCGGCGGGGGAAGGATACTCCCCGTCGACAGCGAGCAGAGCGCTATATTCCAATGCCTTGCTTCCGGCAGGCGGGAGGACGTCAAGAGCCTTATACTCACCGCATCCGGCGGCGCGTTCAGGGATCTTTCCGCAGAGGAATTGAAAAACGTCACTCCCGAGATGGCGATGAAGCACCCGACGTGGAGCATGGGACGAAAAATCACCATCGATTCCGCTACACTGTTCAACAAGGGGCTCGAGGTGATGGAAGCGGCTTTCCTGTTCGACGCGGGAGCCGACGATATAAGGGTGCTCATACATCCTCAGTCCGTCGTTCATTCGATGGTCGAATTCAAGGATAATTCCGTCATAGCGCAGCTGAGCGTGCCCGATATGCGGCTTGCGATACAGTACGCCATGACTTATCCCGAGCGTATCTCCTGCCCGGCGGAAAGGCTCGATCTCGCTGCGCTCTCGGGGCTCACGTTCAAAGAGCCGGATAACGAGAGATTCCCCGCGATAGGCATGGCTTACGAGGCGCTCAGGGCGGGAGGCTGTCTGCCCGTCGCATATAATTCCGGAAACGAGGAGGCCGTTAAGGCCTTTATGGACCGCAGGATCGGGTTTACACAGATCGCGGACTGCGTAAGATACGTAATGGACAATATCGCCGGCGGATCGATCGCGGATACCGCCTCGCTGCTTTCCTGCGACAGAGAGGCAAGACGCCTCGCGGCGGAGTATTTGAATAAGAGGTAAACGATGGGTTTTCTGTATTTTTTGACAGCGCTTCTCGTGCTCGCGCTCATGATAACTATCCACGAGCTCGGGCATTACACGGCGGGCCGTCTGCTGGGATTCAAGATAATCGATTTCTCGGTGGGCTTCGGTCCCGCGATAATCAAGCATAAGAGCAAAAAGACCGATATCACGTACGCGCTGCGCGCTATACCTTTGGGCGGCGCCTGCCGCTTTTACGGCGAAGAGGATGAAGCCGATTTTGAAGGCGGCGAAAAGGCCGTTCCCTTCAACGCGGAAAAGCCGTGGAAGAGGCTTATCGTCATATTCGCCGGCCCCTTTATGAACTTCGTGCTCGCTTTTGTTGTGGCGTTTATTATGATGCTCGGATTCGGCGAGCAGAAGGCGGTCGCCTATGAAACAGGCGACGACGCGATCGTTATTCAAAGCGTGGTCGGCGCCAGCCCCGCCGAAAAGAGCGGTATCCGCTCCCGCGATATCATACTTGCCGTAGACGGTACCGATATCACCGGCGAGCCGCATGATTATAACGACAAGACCGATCTTATCTCCAAAAAGATCGCCGAGGCTTCAAAGGACGGCGTGGTCATTACGGTGCTTCGCGGAGAAGAAACGCTCGACGTCGAAGTAAAGGATATTTACGACGCCGAAAGCGGCGGCAACAAGCTCGGCATCGTTATGGGCTACGGGACCTATTTCACCCCATACGGCTTCTTCCGCTCGTTCAAGGAGGCGGGCGCGTTCCTTGTAAACATCGTTAAGGTAACGTTCCAGGCCCTCGCTAACGGATTCAGGAAGGGCTTTAAGGAGGGCGATCTTTCCGGTATCGTCGGCACGGTCGCGATCACCATGAAGATGGCGTCCATGGGCTTCTATTACATATTGTTCATCATGGTGCTTATTTCGATGAGCCTGGGTCTTATGAACCTGCTGCCGATCCTCCCGCTCGACGGAGGAAGACTGCTGTTCGATTTTATAGAGCTTATTTTCAAGAAGCCCGTCCCGAGGAAAGTGCAGAACGTACTCAGCATGATAGGACTTGCGCTGCTGCTTCTGCTTATGGTCTACGCGACGATAGGCGATATAAAAGGGATAGTCCACGGATTGTATAAATAAGGGTGTATCATGGAACCGATCAAATTCAAAATCAGAGATACCGAGATAGGCGGAGGCGCGCGCGTCACCGTCCAGTCAATGACGAATACCGATACGGCGGACGCTCGGGCGACGGTCGAGCAGGTATTGAAGCTTGAAAATGCCGGATGCGAGATCGTCAGGTTTTCGGTCTATAATGAGGACTGCGCCGCTGCGATCCCCTATATAAGGTCGCATACGCATATCCCGCTCGTCGCCGATATCCACTTCGATCACAGGCTCGCCATCGCCGCGATAGAGAACGGCGTTGACAAGGTCAGGATCAATCCCGGCAACATCGGTTCCGAACAGAAGGTTAGGGAGCTCGTTGCCGCTGCAAAGGACCACGGCATACCCATCAGGATCGGCGTGAACGGCGGTTCACTCGAGAAGGACATGCTCCAAAAATACGGCGTCACCGCCAAAGGTATGGTCGAAAGCGCGCTTTCGCACGTTGCTATTCTCGAGAAATGCGGCTTCGAGAATATCGTCATTTCGATGAAGGCTTCCACCGTAGCAAAAACGGTCGAGGCAAACCGCCTTGCGCGTGAGCTGACGCATTATCCTCTGCACCTCGGTGTGACGGAGGCGGGCATGGGCGACGCCGCTGTGGTAAAATCCTCCATCGGCATTGGTTCGCTCCTGCTTGACGGGATAGGCGATACGATACGCGTTTCGCTTACGGGCGACCCCGTAAGGGAGGTTTACGCCGCGAAGCGCATACTGACGGCCGTCGGGCTTCGATCCGAAGGGGTCGAGATCGTAAGCTGTCCCACCTGCGGCAGGACGAGGGTCGACCTGCCTTCCATCGTAAAAAAGGTATCGGACGCCATGCCCGAGACAGATAAATCCCTTCGCATCGCGGTCATGGGCTGTGCTGTTAACGGCCCGGGCGAGGCAAGGGAAGCGGATCTCGGCATAGCATTCGGAAGCAAAAACGCAGTAGTGTTCAAAAAGGGCGAGCAGCTCTATGCGGACAAGCTGCCCGGTGTAATAGACAGATTCATTGACGACGTTCTGAAGGAGCTTGAATGAGCGGCAAGGAATACATCAAAATGGGCGACCAGCTAAGAAAGAAGGCCGCCTTTAATATCGAAAAAGCGATAAGGAATTCGTCCTTGGGCGGCTTCGATATCGAGCTTTCTGCTGCGCGAATGCTCCTTCCGGAGGAAACGGAAGCGGTCAGACGGCTTATTTGCGATAAGCTGATGACCGAAAACGTGAGGTTGAAATTCGATTTTTCAAATGCCGTAAAGGAGCTTTCCCAAAAGCCCGAGAGTGAGATCGCGGGATTTTTCGTCGATTCATGGAGCCAGCTCTTTCCCGAGATCTATCCGGTATTGGCTAATTCGACGGTCAATGCCGAAACCGACGGAAAAGGCGGTATTTCTTTTGCCATCCACGCGGATCCGTTTATCATAAAGGCGATCGGAAAGGACTGTATTTCCGCATTCAAACTCAAGGCTTCGGAGCTTTGGGATTGGCATTTTGCGGTCGAGCTCATACCCAATGAAGACGCGGGAGAGCTTAAAGCTGTGGATCTGACGCCGTTCCTCGGCAACAAGGAGCCGGACGTTCCCGAGATGCGGGGACCCGAACCCGTCAGGAATGCATCCCGGCCTAAAACCGAGCGCCAAAAACAGCATATCCCGCAGGCTGATATCGTATTCGGCAGGGAGATCGCAAGGCGCGATATCACCCCTATGAGCGAATTCGGCGAAACGACCGGCAACGCCGTGGCAATGGGCTCTATAATAAACTACGAGGTCACAGAGACGAAGGATAAATCGAGGACCATCTTCAAGCTCGATTTCTCCGACAAGACGAATACCATTACCGCAAAGTTCTTCCCCGAGGGCAATAAAGCGCCCGCGATAGAGGAAAAGCTCAAGCAGATCATGAAGGCGGGCGACCTTATCATCGTTCGCGGCAGCTATAAATTCGACAGTTATTCTCGCGATTACGTTTTCCTCGCCAACGACATCAACCGCACCGACGCGCCGCCCAGGCGGACAGACTGCGCTCCCGAGGGCGAGAAAAGGGTCGAGCTGCATCTTCATACTCAATCCTCCACTATGGACGCTCTCACCAAGGTCGCAGACGTCATCTCGACGGCGTACAGCTGGGGACACAGGGCGATAGCGATCACCGATCACGGCGTCGTGCACTCTCTGCCCGAGGCCATGAAGACGTATAAGGGATTAAAAAAGAAGGCGGAGGAAGCGGGAAAGCCCTTCGATTTCAAAGTCATATTCGGCTGCGAGGGCTATCTTGTCAGCGATTCGACTATTCATGCTGCGGACGAACGCCCCTATACCGCGGTCGATTGTTATATGACCTCTTCTGCGGCAGGCACAACGATCTATGCGATCGCAGCTTATAAATTCGACCGCGAGGGGAATGAGCTCGGCTCGTTTTATACGCTCGTCAATTCGGGCGGCAGCCTCCCCGCGCGCGCTGCGGAGCGCTGCGGAGCAAAGGATGACGAGTATGCTTCTGCGCCCGATCCCGTGACCGCGGTGAAACGGCTCCTCGATTATGCGGAGGGTTCCGTTTTTGCGGCATACAACGAAAACACGCTCAACGCCCTTGCATCCGTTATGGAGAACGAGAGCGACGTTCCGTTCGAATACGTCGATATCAACAAGCTGGATCTCAACGTACATCTTGATATAAAGGATTACAGCATGGAATCCGGCTGCGCGCCCATTTCGGGAAGATACGAATCCATACCCGACAGGTCACCCGAGGAAAACGCGGCCAATATCCGCGATCTGCTCGTCGGCATGCTGAAGGAGCTTCGCGAAAGGCGCGTTAACGCGATCTCGTATTGGGACAGGCGTTATCCCGATTTCAAAAAACTCCAGAGGTATCATATCATTCTTCTTGCGGCCTCGCATGAGGGTCTTAAAAACCTTTACAGGCTCGTTTCGTATTCGCATCTGCAGTACTATCATAAGCGCCCCTGCATACCGAGGAGCCTGCTCAATATGATGAGGGAGGGGATACTTCTCGGCTCCGCCTGCGAAGCGGGCGAGCTTTACCGCGCGATAAGCCGCGGTAAGTCCTATGAGGAGCAGAAACGCATTGCCGAATGGTACGATTATCTCGAGATCCAACCGCTTTGCAATAACGAGTTCATGACCGAATCGGACGAGATGAAGTGGACGCTCGACGACCTGAAGGACTATAACCGGCGCGTCGTTGAGCTTGGCGACGAGCTCGGCAAGATGACCGTCGCTACCTGCGACGTCCATTTCCAGGATCCGGACGACGCTATCTATCGCTCGATACTGCTCCATTCCCAGGGCTTCCGCGATTCTTTGAGGATGACGCCTCTGTTCTTCAGAACGACGGAGGAGATGCTTGCCGAATTCGAGTACCTCGGCGAAGAACGCGCACGTGAGGTCGTAATTACCAACCCGAATATTATCGCAGACCGATGCGGCTCGCAGCTCAAGCCCTTCCTTGACGATCAGTTCACCTATTCGCCGGAGCTTCCCAATGCCAAGGAAATACTCCAGGAGATGACTATGAACGAAGCGCACAGACGCTACGGCGATCCGCTCCCGCCGATAGTCCAGGCAAGGCTCGACAAGGAGCTAAAGTCGATCGTCGGCAACGGTTATTCTTCGCTTTACATGGTCGCCGAGAAGCTTGTCAAAAAGTCCCTGAGCGACGGTTACCTTGTAGGCTCCCGCGGATCCGTCGGCTCTTCGTTCGTCGCAACGATGCTCGGAATAACGGAGGTCAACGCGCTTCCGCCGCATTATCTGTGCCCCAACTGCAAGTATTCCGAGTTCATGACCGAAGTCCATTCGCATTCGCGCTGCGGTATCGATCTGCCCGATAAGCAATGCCCCAACTGCGGGGCAAAGCTCAAAAAGGAGGGCTACGATATCCCGTTCGAGGTGTTCCTGGGCTTCAAGGGCGATAAGACGCCCGATATCGATCTGAATTTCTCCGGCGATTATCAGCCCGTCGCGCATCGATTCACAGAGGAGATGTTCGGCGCGGGTCACGCTTTCAGGGCGGGCACGATATCCGGCGTGCAGGATAAAACCGTCTACGGCTACGTAAAGCATTACTGCGAGGATAACGGGCTCCATAAGTCTGAGGCGGAGATCAACAGGCTGGTCCAGGGCTGCCTTGGCGTCAAAAAGACCTCCGGTCAGCATCCGGGCGGGATCGTTATAGTTCCGGAGGATTACGAGATATTCGATTTCTGTCCCGTACAGCATCCGGCGGATAAGGACGACGCGGGCTCCGTCACCACGCATTTTGATTTCCATGCGCTCGACGATAAGCTCGTAAAGCTCGATATACTCGGGCACGACGATCCGACGGTGCTTCGTATGCTGAACGATATCACGGGGCTCGATCCGCGGAAGATACCGCTTGACGATCCCGAAACTATGTCGATCTATTCGACGGATAAGGCATTGGGCGTCAGTTTGAAGCCCCTGGGCTGCGACGTCGGCTCGCTTGCAATACCGGAATTCGGCACGAATTTCGTACGCGGTATGCTCGTCGATACAAGGCCCACAACTATGGAGGAGCTCGTCAGGATCTCCGGTCTTTCCCACGGCACGGACGTTTGGAACAACAACGCGCAGGTGCTCGTCGAGAACAAGGTCGCAACGCTGATGGAGGTCATCTGCACGCGCGACGATATCATGAATTACCTTATCTCCATGGGCGGAGATCCCTCGCTTTCGTTCAAAACGATGGAGAGCGTCCGAAAGGGAAGGGGCTTAAAGCCCGAGATGGAGGAGCTGATGCAATCCATCAACGTGCCGGAGTGGTTCATTGACAGCTGTAAAAAAATCAAGTACATGTTCCCTAGGGCTCATGCGGCGGCTTACGTTATGATGAGCTTCCGCGTGGCATATTACAAGGTGCATTATCCGCTTGAATTCTACGCGGTCTATTTTACCGTCAGGGCGGATACGTTCGATATCGAGCTTTGCCGGGGCGGGCTTGACGCGGTAATGAAAAACCTCAAGCTGCTCAAATCCAAGGACAAGCCCGACCAGAAGGAGAAGGACGCGGTAACGATACTCGAGGTCGTCGCGGAGATGAATATGCGCGGGTTCGAGCTGCTTCCCGTCGATATTTACAGATCCCGTGCAAAGGAGTTCGTGATCGAGGACGGCAAGTTAAGGCCGCCGTTCACTTCCGTCGCGGGACTCGGCGAGAACGTCGCCCTGCTTATAGAGAAAGGCAGGGAAGGGGGAGAGTACTCTTCAAAGGAGGACTTTGCCGCAAGGACAAAGGCCAACACGGGCATCATGGATAAACTCGACGCCCTCGGCTGTTTCGAGGGTCTGCCCGATACGGATCAGATCAGTTTCGTATTCTGAACATAAAAAGGCGGTGTCTTTAGGCGCATTCACTTAAC
>CAMZAY010000045.1 GCA_947304365.1 uncultured Clostridia bacterium
CCGAGCCTGTTCTTTTTAGCCTGATCGGTCGTGTAGCCCAGCCATGAAAAAGCTCCGAAAAACGCGGTGCCGACAAAACACCTTTCGCCAAACGAGCCCACATTCAGCATTACAGTGTCCCCTGAAGCCGCCCGCTCTGCCGCTTTGAGGATATTCTTCGGTATCCCGCAGGCGGAGGCAAAATCGTTTGTACTGCCGCACGGAAGATACGCTAACGGCTTTTTTACGCCGGCCGCCACAATGCCGTTGACCGTTTCGTTGAGCGTTCCGTCGCCGCCGGCGCATATTACTAAATCGTATTCGGCTGCGTGCAGCTCTGCTATTTCACATGCTTCACCGCAGCGAGAAGTTAACATGGCGGAAACATTGAATCCCAAGTCCATGAATACCTGCATTATGTTTCCGAGCTGCGTTTCAACGGCGCGTTTCCCCGCAGCGGGATTGGCTATAATCAGCACATTATGCATATCGTTCAATTCTGATTCGGTGATGATCATATCCTGCCTCAACTGTTTTTACCGGCCGCTCCGCGGATCAAAAAAAGCGTCGTTCCGGCTGCCAGAATGACGCCGGGCAAAAAGCAGAACGCAGCACCGGCATAACGAAGAAAACCGGCAACGAGTTCCGGCTTTATCAGCAGCGCTGTTCCCAGCCCGAACAGCAAAAAGGCAAGCAGTACGGCAAATACGATCGAATACTTAGCAAGAGCTTTTAAAAATTCATTCATCCATCCCCACTCCTTCAATGCTCCGGATTCTGTTGATCAGACTATTGACATCGAGATCAACCGGCGTTATAATTGTTACACCGTTTCGATTATAACGGCATCGACATAGATTGTCAATTCTTGTTGGGACGGCTGTAACGAAAACGGGCGATATCGTAACGCCGTGACAAAAGGCGGTAATTATATGAACGAGCTTGAACGAATGAATATTTTGCGCCTCTCCAATGCGGAGGCAAACAAGATAACGCGGGACTGCATGAAGGCCGCTCTCGTTAAGCTTTTGAATGAAAAGGATCTTCCGCAAATATCCGTCACGGAGATCGTGACGGCGGCCGGGGTCTCAAGGCCCGCGTTCTACCGTAACTATTCCTCCAAGGAGGATTTGCTGGAGGACGTTATAGCCTCGGTAAAGGAGCTTCTCTCCAAGGTCGTTATGCTGTGGAGAGCGGCCGAAACGCCTTCCGAAAAGCTGGAGCGGATGACGCAGGCGTTTACCGAAGCGGGTAAGAACAGCGTGAAGCTCGGCTGGCTTATAAACATCGGGCATCCCCTGCTGACGGACGAGCAGGTGGACTCCATCATAGGCGACGAGCACCCCATCTCCGCCTACATGAATACGGCCTGCATCTCCGCCATATTCTCGATAATCCGAAGATGGATAAAGGGCGGCAAGAAGGAGCCGCCCGAAAGCATGGCTTCGCTCTGCTGCGGGATCATAACCGGCATAAGAGAGGGGCAGGAATGAGATACGGTATCGTTTCAATGGAGGGTTAGCTTTGGAAATAAACAAGCTTAAGGTGGATAATAAGGACAAAAGCGCGATGGATGTTGTCGCCGGGCTTATCGTCAGCCTGCGCTACGTCATATTCGCGCTGTTTGCCGTCGCGTGCGTCTACTGCGCCATGTCGATGGGAAAGGTCAGGATCAACAGCGATCTGACCGCCTTCCTCCCCGACAGGGCGGAAACGCGCAGGGGCCTCACCGTTATGGAGGAGGAATTCGTGACCTACGGCACGGCTCAAATCATGGTTTCAAATGTTACATACGAGCGTGCGGAGGCATTGGCGGAGGCGATAGCCGACGTCGATCACGTGACCGGCGTGACTTTTGACGATACGAAGGCGCATTACAAAAATGCCGCCGCGCTGTTCGTTGTCTCATTCGACGGGCAGGACGACGACCCCGCGCTCAGCGAATCGATGGACGAGATACAAACGATCATCGCGCCGTATGACAACGCCGTGCTGACGCAGGTCGGCAGTGACTATTCCGCAAAGCTCGCCGAGGAGATAACGGGCGTGCTGCTCATTGCCGCGATAGTCATATTCGCGGTGCTGCTGTTCACTTCGAGAAGCTATTTCGAGGTCGTCATATTCGCCGTCGTTTTCGTCGTCGCGGCGCTTCTCAATATGGGTACGAATTTCTGGCTGGGCGAGATATCCTCGATCACCAACTCCATAGCCGTTATCCTTCAGCTTGCGCTTGCGATAGACTACGCCATCATATTCGCCCACCGCTATCAGGACGAGGCCGCCGCGGGCCCCACGGAAAAGGACGCGCTCATTCGGGCGCTCTCCAAGTCCATAGTGGAGATATCATCCTCGAGCCTTACCACGGTCTCCGGCCTCATCGCGCTGACGCTGATGCAGTTCCGCATGGGCTACGACCTCGGCATAGTGCTTTCAAAGGGCATTATCTGCAGCATGCTGACGGTGTTCCTGCTGATGCCCGGACTTATAATGCTGTTCCCCCGCGCAATGAAAAAGACCGAGCACCGATCGTTCGTTCCCGATATAATAGGCTGGGGCAGGTTCCTGATGAAGCGCGGCTGGCTTTTCCTCGTGATATTCGCGCTGATACTGCCGTTTGCGGTGGTGTTTTCAAGCAAGGCGGAATACGCCTTTTCTGACAGTGCGGTATCGGAGCTTATCCCATCCGAGAGCAGGATGCAGATGCATAAGATAATCGACAGCTTTGACCCGAGCACCACGGTTGCCGTTCTCGTTCCGACAGGAGATTACGAAAAGGAGAAGGCGATCCTGCGCGAGGCCGAGGCTCTGCCCGAGATAAAGAGCGCGGTCGGCCTTGCGAATATCGAGGTAAAGGACGGCGCCTGCCTGACCGACGGCTTCACCCCGCGAATGCTTTCGGAGCTTTTCGATATAGAGATCGAAGAGGCGCGGCTGCTGTTCCGCATCTACGGAATAGAAAACAAGCAGTACGGCGCGGTGCTCGACACCTCCGGCTCCTACAGGGTGCCGCTCGTCGACATGCTGCTCTACCTCTTTGAAAAGACGGATCAGGGGCTTGTGACGTTGGATGAGGAGCAGGCCGGGCGGATAGCCGACCTTCGCGGCGAGCTTGAACGCGGCGTCGCGCAGCTGAGAGGCGAAAATTATGACAGGCTCGTCCTGACGTCCTCCGTCCCCACGGAGGGCGAGGAGAGCGTCGCCCTCGTTGAAAAGGTGCGGGAAATGGCAGAGCGGCGCTACGGCGAGGGCAGCGTACTCGTCCTCGGCGAGATAACGAGCGCGAGGGATCTGCGCGATTCATATAAGAGCGACTCGGTGCTGATAAACGTGCTGACGATAGTATTCGTGTTCGCGATCCTGCTGTTCACCTTCAAAAGCCCTGTTGCCGCAGCGGTGCTCGTTTTCGTGATACAGGGCTCGATATTTATAAACTTCTCATTCCAGTACATCACGAACACGACGAGCCTTTTCGTCACCAATATGATAGTTTCCGCTATCCAGATGGGCGCGACGATAGATTATGCGATAGTCATAATGAACCGCTACCTCGCCTTGAGGAAGCAGATGCCAAAGAAGGAAGCTATGGCGCACGCGGTGAACGAGAGCTTCCCGACGGTCGTGACCTCCGGCGCGATAATGACGGTCGCGGGGCTCGTTATCGCGTTCCGCGTGACGGACGTGTATATCGGCCATATCGGGCTTGCCGTCGGGCGCGGCGCGCTGATATCCGTCATACTTGTGCTGACGGTGCTGCCGCAGCTTATAGTGCTTTTTGATAAGGCGATAGAAAAGACCACTTTCAGGATCGGCGGAAAGGAGGCGGAGTGAATATGAAAAAAACAGTGAAAACTCTTGCGCTTCTGCTCTCGCTCGTATTGTTGACCGGCCTTGTGCCTTCGGCCTACGCTTCGCAAAAAACCGTCAGAATAAGTACGGCGGATGAGCTTGCGGCCCTGAGCGCGGACTGCGTGCTCGATAGCTATTCCAAGGAACTGACCGTCGTCATTGAAAACGATATAGACCTGACGGGGACCGGATTTGAGCCTATACCGCTGTTCGGCGGCAGGCTTGAGGGCGGCGGTCACACGATCTCCGGGCTCGAAGTCGGAGGAAGGTTCGGCTCCGCAGGCTTCATCCGCACGGTGCTTGCGGGGGCCGTGATAAAGGATCTCAACGTCTCCGGCAGCATCGCGCCGACGGACGAGGCTTCATCGGTCGGAGGGATCGCCGCCGTGAACCAAGGCACGATCTCCGGCTGCTCGTTTGAAGGCGAAGTCTCCTGCCGCGTTTGCGTCGGAGGGATCGCGGGCGTCAACACCGAGGAGGGCATAATAGAAAACTGCGCCTCAGCGGGCAGCATAGAGGGCGAACACAGCGTCGGCGGCGTCTGCGGGGATAACCGCGGCGTTATACGCTCCTGCACGAATAGGGCGATAATAAACGCGGAGATAACCGAGACCCGGACGGGCGTTGAGATAGACCCCGACGAGCTGCTTTCAAGGCTCTCGGAGTTCCGCCTTACCGCCGAGGAGCTTGTGGACATAACCGACATCGGCGGCGTGGCGGGCGTCTGCTCCGGCGTGCTGCGGGACTGCAAAAACCTCGGCTCCGTCGGGCACGTGAACATCGGCTACAACGTCGGCGGCGTCACAGGAAGGCTTTCGGGGCGCATGGCGGGCTGTGAAAACCTCGGCTCTGTGAACGGCCGAAAGGACGTCGGCGGCATAGTCGGGCAGATAGATCCGTACACCGAATGGAGCGTTTCGAACGAAAAGCTGAATACGCTCCGCGAAAAGCTTTCCGCGCTGCGAAACTCGACAGATTTGCTCACGGAGGAGATAGGCGGAACGGAAGAAAGGCTCTCCGCGGATCTGAACGAGCTGATCTACTCGCTTAATGAAGCCAATTCCGCTCTCGATATCCTTTCGGGCGACGCGGTGAGCTTCGTGAACGGCAACGTGGAAACGCTGAACCTGCTTGCCGAAAGGGTAACGGAGACTCTGCGGCTGCTATCTCCCGCGCTTGACGAGCTCTCGGGCTTTACCGAAAAACTGCCGGAGATCTTCGACAAGCTGGCGGGAGCCGTCGATTCGCTTGCCGAGGCGGGCGATATCACGGGAGAAGTATACGGTGAAGCAGCAGAAGATACAGCGGAAATAAAGGCGGAGATCGAAAGCATAACGGAAGGACTGTCCGCCGTTCTTGCCGAGCTCGAGGCGTTTGCCGCCGATCCGGAATCAGTGGATGTTTCCGTTATCGTAAGCGATATCGCGGCCTTCACCGCTGAGGCAAGGGAGGGGCTCGGCAGGATACGCGCCCTTGCCGCTCATATCGGTTTACTTCTGCCGGAGCTTTCTGAGGCAGGCGGGCCGCTTGCCTCCGCGATGAATGCTCTGAGCGAGGCGTTGAGCGCCGCTTCCTCCGCTTCCGAGTCGCTGGACCGCGCCGAGCGGCTCCTGGCGGAAGCGGTCGATACGCTGTCCCGCTACGACGCGCTCACCTTCACCCCCATAAATGAGGATGCCGAGACGCGCAAACGGTTTTTCTCCTCCATAGGGGATGCGTACAGCGCGATGATAAAGCTCTCTGCGGGCGTGGGCGAGAGCGGGCTTAAAGCGAAAATCGAAGACGTTTCGGATAAATTATTCGATCTGACGGAGTTTATGATCGATTCGCTTGAGGGCGTGAGGCTCGAGCCGGGCAGCCTGATAGATGACGAACCCGACGGCGAATGGACAGGGAACGGCACCATCAGCTCCTGCAAAAACAGCGGTCCCGTTTCCGGGCAGACGAACGTCGGCGGCGCGGCCGGCGCGGTCACGCTCGATTTCGAATTCGACCTTGAGGATCAGTTCCGCCTTTCGTCGCTGCTTTCCGGCGGCGCAAGGTACGTGGTGCATTCCGCCGTCACGGACTGTGAAAACAGCGGCGTGATAACCGCGCGCGGAAGCTGTGCGGGAGGCGTCGTGGGCAGGATGGACTTCGGCACGGTGAAGGGCAGCAGCTCCTCCGGCAACATATCGGCCTCATCCTATGCGGGCGGTGTCGCCGGCAAATGCGCCGGGACCGTTTCGGGCTGCATGACCCGTGTGCGCGTTGAAGCGGCGAGCTACGAGGGAGGCATCGCGGGATACTCCCGCAATATAAACGATTGCTTCACGATACCGGAGCTTTGCGGGGACGCAAGCTTTAAGGGCGCCGTCTCGGGCTTTTCCGAGGAGAGCGCGGCGAACTGTTTCTATGCGGACTGTGCCGTTGGCGGCGTGGACGGGGCAAGCTATGAAGGCTGCGCCGAGAGGATCGACTATGAGGAGCTGCTGCGAAGGAGCGGCAACACGGAGCTCTTCGGAAGCGTCTCCGTCTCATTCATCAAGGACGGCGAAACCTTCGCCGAGGTCACGCTTCCCTACGGAGGAAGCCTCGAAGAGCTGCCCGAGGTCGCCGACAGCGACGGACGGCATTGGAAATGGGAGGCGGAGAGCACGGACGGACTTATCACCGATCGGATCATAGAAGGCGCTTATTTCAGCCCCGTGTACGTTCTGTCGACCGGGGAGGATCTGCCCGAATGCCTCGTTGAAGGGATCTTCGACGAAAGCCTAAGGCTTGAGCTTGGAGAGTTCTCCCCTGCCTCCGGCGCATCGTCGGTCGATCCGGATCGCATAATAAGCTCGGGTACCGTCCGCGTCGACGGCTGTTCCGACTCGCTTTCGGTGCATCTGCGCGCCGAAAAGGGCGGGGTGCTCTACACCGAGGGGTCGGGCGGAAGGCTCGTAAAAACAGATTACACGGTCGATGGAAGCTATATCATATTCCCGCTGACGAGCGGAAGAGGCTTTATCTACTCCAAAGCCGGCACACGGCTGCTGCCCTTCATCATCGGAGGCGTCTGCACCGCGGCTGCTTTGGGGCTTGTGATAACAGTTATCGTTAAGATGAATAAGCGAAAAAAACTGCAGCGGAGTTAAGAGGACCGGATCGCAGCGGCGATCTCCGTTAACGGTTGTATGACGCGAACCGGCGAAACAGGGATCGGCGGTCATCCTTTCAAGCTGAGCGCGAACATCTGCTCCGAGCACTGCCCGGAGCAGATTTTTCTTTTGCATGCGAAGCAGATTCGGGATTTCTCCATGCGGAGAAAAAACAACGCCCCGCGATAATGATGTGTTCCGGATTTGAGAAAGCCATCAACAGCCTCCATGCCTCCGAAAAATACGACATTTATATCACCGGTTCCAACGCCTTTCTTTTGAGCAGCGATTTGGCAACGCTGTTTACAGGACGAACCTTTGAAATAGAGGTTTTTCCCTTCTCCTTTACTGAGTTCATGCAGTATTTCGAACTGACAGATCAATATACGGCCTTTAATCGCTATATCCAGGAGGGCGGCATGTCCGGCTCTTACCTCTATAAAACGCCGGAGTCGAAATACGATTATATTTCCGATGTTTTCAATACGTTGATCGTCCGGGATATTCAGCGCAAGTACCGTGTGCGTAATATGCCGCTGATGGAGCGCCTGTGCGACTTCCTTATTGACA
>CAMZAY010000046.1 GCA_947304365.1 uncultured Clostridia bacterium
TCCCGAACCTTTTGGTAAACGGCTCCAACGGCATAGCCGTCGGCATGGCGACGAACATCCCCCCGCACAACCTGGGCGAAACGATCGACGCCGTCGTCGCAATGATCGATAACCCCGATATCTCGATCGACGAGCTGATGAATTTCATACCCGGTCCCGATTTCCCCACGGGCGGCGTCATAATGGGCGACGCGGGCATTCGCCATGCGTATTTCACCGGCCGCGGCAGGCTGATCGTCCGCGCGCGCACCGAGATAGAGCCCATGAAGAACGACCGCAGCCGCATAGTCGTTACCGAGATACCGTATATGGTCAATAAGGCGAGGCTCGTCGAGAAGATCGCCGAGCTCGTGCATGAAAAGAAGATCGACGGCATCTCCGATCTGAGAGACGAAAGCTCCCGCGCGGGCATGAGGATAGTCATAGAGCTCAAGAAGGACGTCAACGCGAACGTGATCCTCAACAGGCTCTACAAGCACACCCAGATGCAGGACACCTTCGGCGTTATTATGCTCGCCCTTGTCGACGGCGAACCGAAGGTACTGAACCTCAGGGAAATGCTCTATTACTATCTCGAGCATCAGAAGACGGTCGTCACCAGAAGGACGAAGTACGATCTCGAAAAGGCGGAGGAACGCCTCCATATCATCGAGGGTCTGTTGAAGGCGCTCGACAATATCGACGAGGTGATTGCCACGATCAAGGCGTCGCCTAACGTGGGCGAGGCAAGAACGAATTTGATGGAGCGCTTCGGCTTCTCAGAAAAGCAGGCGCAGGCGATACTCGATATGCGCCTCCAGCGCCTCACCGGCCTTGAGCGCGAGAAGCTCCAGAACGAGGAAAAGGAGCTTGCCGCAAAGGTGGAGTATTACAAGCAGATACTCGCGGACGAAAAGCTGCTGCTCTCGATCATCAAGAACGAGATACTCGATATAAAGGCGCGCTATGCCGACGCAAGGCGTACCGAGATCACCCAGGTGATCGAGGATATCGACATGGACGACGTCATCCAGGAGGAGGATATGGCGGTCACGCTGACGCGCCTCGGCTATATCAAGCGCATAAACGAGGATACCTACCGCACCCAGCATAAGGGCGGCGTGGGCGTCTCCGGTCACACCACCAGGGAGGAGGATTTCGTTAGGGATATCTTCGTCACCTCCACCCATTCGCACATACTGTTCTTCACCAACACCGGCCGCGCGTTCCGCATAAAGTGCTACGTTATACCGGAGGCGGGGCGCACCGCGAAGGGCACCGCGATAGTGAACCTCCTGCAGCTCAAAAACGGCGAGAAAGTCGCCGCCGCCTTCCCCGTCAACGAATACACCAACGGCGGCAAATACCTCGTCATGGCTACGAAGCAGGGCGTTATAAAGAAGACCGCCATCAAGGATTTCGACAATATGCATAAGGGCGGCATAATCGCCCTCGGCTTAAGGGAGGACGACGAGCTCATCGGCGTGCAGCTCACCAGCGGCGAGGACGATATCATGATCGGCACCGCGAGCGGCATGAGCATCCGCTTCCATGAGGACGACGTAAGGCCCATGGGCAGAACGGCGACCGGCGTCCGCGCGATAAAGCTCGACGAAGGGGACGAGGTCATCGATATGACCAAGGTCGAAAAGGGCTGCTACGTACTTGCCATCACGGAGCGCGGACTCGGCAAGCGCACGGAGGAGGCGGAGTACGGCACCCAGTCGAGGGGCGGCAAGGGCGTTAAGACCCTGAAGCTCACCGAAAAGACGGGCAAGCTCGTTTGCCTCAGGATGTGCACCGACGAGGAGGATATAATGCTCGTCCGCGACGACGGCGTAATCATCCGCGTGCCCGCAAAGGATATCAGCGTCATTTCAAGGAACACGCAGGGCGTCCGCCTGATGCGCGTCGACGACGAACACCGCGTGGTAAGTATCGCCCGCGCTCCCCATAACGAGGAGGAAGCCTTTGAAAAGGCGGCGCAGGAGCATGATCTGGAGGCGGCGAACCGCCCGGCGGCGCCCGCGGCGCCCGATGCTTCCGAACCGGATGAAGCGCCGGAGGACCTCGATTTCACCGAGGTCGAACCCGAAGAAGAATAACTCCGATCCGTCGCCTCCCCTTTGATAAAGGGGAGGCGGCGTTTCTGACGAAACGGAAATGGAATTCAAATTCGATCCCGAACTGAATACATTAGCCCGGCTCGTACGCGAAAGAGGCTGCGAGCTCTTTGTCGTGGGCGGGCACGTGCGGAACACCCTTTTGGGGTTCAGGATATCCGATACCGATATCACGAGCGCGTTGACGCCGGGCGAGATGACCGGGCTCTGTGAGAAGGCGGGCTTCAAGGTTGTGCCGAAGGGCGTCGATTTCGGCATGGTGGAGATCCATATCGGCGATAAAAGCTATGAGCATACCACCTTCCGCGCCGATTCCTACGGCGAGGGCGGGAGCCACAGACCGCAGTCCGTCGCGTTCTCCAAAGCCCCGGAGGAGGACGCCTTCCGCCGCGATTTCACAGTAAACGCGCTGTACGCTTCGGTGCTCACGGGCGAGCTGATCGACCCGACGGGCGGACTTGGCGACATTGAAAAGAGGCTGATCCGCACCACCACGCCCGACCCGGAAACCATACTCAAGGACGACGGGCTGAGGATCATGCGCCTCTGCCGGTTTGCGGCGGAGCTCGGCTTCGATATCGAGGAAAAGACTTTCGCCGCCGCCAAAAAATGCGCGCCGCTCCTTGCGGATATCTCGGCGGAGCGCGTGCGGGACGAGCTTATAAAGATACTCATGGCCGACGCGAAATATGGGCTGCCCGCACAGGAGAGCGTGCTTCGCGGGCTTGAGCTGATGGACGAGGTCGGCGCGCTCGACGTGATACTGCCCGAGCTTGCAAGGTGCCGCGGCGTCGGGCAGAGCCCGAAATATCATAAGTACCCCGTGCTCGAGCATATCTTTCAAACCGTTTCAATGTCGGAGCCGGAGCTTACGCTTCGCCTCGCATGCCTGCTTCACGACGCGGGCAAGCCCGCCGCGCTTGAAAAAAACGGCAATATGCACGGGCACGACGTGATAAGCGAGGATATCTCGCGGGAGGTGTTTCGCCGTCTGCGCTTCGATAACGAAACGGCGGAGGAAGCGGCGTGGCTCGTCCGCAGGCATATGTTCGATCTGGACGGCAGGGCGAAGGAGCCCACGCTTAAAAAGCGCTTCGCCGAATGGGGAGAAGCCCGCGTGAACGCCCTTGCAGCGATAAGGGAGGCGGATTTCAGAGGCTCCGTCGGGGAGCGCATAACTGTCAAAACCGCCGAACGCTGGCGGCGCGTGCTCGGGGAAATGAAGGCAAAACGTACCCCGTTTTCGGAAAATGAGCTCAACTGCACCGGGCGCGACATAATGGAGTGGCTTTCGCTCCCGCCGTCGCCGAGGATTGGCGAGATAAAGCGCGCGCTGTTCATGCACTGCGCCGTCCGCCCGCAGGACAACACATACGAAAAGCTTAGGGAAACAGCCCGGGATATGAAATAAAAAAGAGCCCTCGAAAGGGAGCATTCATTTAAGGGGAAGCAGGTTTCAGCCTGAAAAAGCCAACGTATAAAAAGAGATCCGGGGATAGCTCATATCCCCGGATATTTCTTTTGTATTTCGGCTGAAAACCGTGTGGCTGTATTTCGTTAAGTGAACGCGTCCAAAAGGCTCTTTTTCTGTTGCCGGATCAGTTGATGCCCATCGACATCCTGAGTATGAGCAGGGCGTCTGCCGCAGTGATATCGCCGTCGCCGTCGACGTCGGCCTGTTCGATCTGCTCGGGCGTAAGCTCCTGCATATCCATTGATGCGCGCAGCGCGATGAGCGCGTCAGCCGCGGTGACTTCACCGTCGCCGTCAACGTCGCCGCCGCCGCTGGCCGAGTAGATAGTGTAAACGTTAAGGTTCTCCGTTATGCAGCTCAGATCATGATCCCAACCGACGAATACATAGCCGGGATGAACAGGGGGCGTGGGCGGTTCAACGGGACTTCCGTAAGGAACGGTTTTCGTCTTGATAAGCGTACCGTCAATGCTGTCGTAGAATTTGACGAAGAAGTTCCTGGGGATGTAGTTCGCGGTAATGGTGGTGGGCCCGGAGATATAAGGAGGAGTGGAAGGATTCCAGCCGGAGAAGGAATAGCCCTCTACCTGCGGTACCTCCGAAGAACTGGGATACGTGGGCTGATAGCCGGCATGGACGCTCTGGGTCAGGAAGACCTCGCCCGTAACGCCGCAGACGAAGTCGACGTCATAATAGGTATCCGAATAGTACCCGAGCCACTGCTCGACCTTTGACTTAAGACCGTTATAGTTGGTCGAGCCGGCAATGATGTCGATGACAATGCCCTCGCTGTTGACGATGATCGTCTGCGGAAGGAAATTGTAATAGGAGAAAGCCTGGGTGAAAACGGATTCGAGTTTGACGTTGATATAGGTGTAACCCATGCTCTGGAGATAGTTGTAATCCTGAGCATATGTGGCGCCGATCCACGTTGTGCAGACGCCGACGACAAGCACGCCGCGATCCTGATATTCCTCATGTATCTGCTGGAACGCAGGCATTTCGCTGGTGCACGGACCGCACATAGCGTCCCATGCGTTGATGACTATGACGGTATTCGCCGCAAAATCCGCCGCGGTGAGGAAATCGGTGGTGGAAGCCTGACCGCCGGCAGTGATATAAGGGGCGTTAACGTCTGAAATATCCATACCGACAGGCAGCGCCCTTGTTTCACCGGCAGCCGGGACTTCCGTCTCCCGTGCGTAAACAGGTACAATAACTGCAAGCATCAAAGCGACAAGAGCCAAAGCTAAAATGCGTTTCATAATAAATCCTCCTTGGAAAGAATCGTCCCTTGCGGACAATATACATTATAACATTTCAACGTGCGGTCCGCAATATCGTTAAGGCTTTTTTTTACATTATTTTTATGGATTGTTTTGCCATAATCGGAGTTTTATGCTATAATCGTTAAAAATCATGCATGCGGCCGCGCGCCGCGCACAGGTAGAACGATGTTCGATACTCTTCTTCACTCCTTTGCCGCAGTTGCGATAGTCATGGCTATAGTCGCCATAGGCTGGCTTTTCGCGCACAAGGGCTACATAAAGCGGGAGCATAAGGGCCTGATGACCAAGCTCATAATCAACGCCGGCATGCCCGCGCTCGTTATGAGCAATATTCTCGGTTCGCTCAAGCTCGAGAACATGGGCAATCCGCTCGTACTTATTGGCATACCCGTGCTCTCCATGGCGACGACGCTCGTTATCGGCATTATACTCGCGGCGATAGTCAAGCCCTCGCCCGTAAGGCGCGGCGGGTTCATCGTCATGTGCGCGTTCTCGAACTCGATATTCGTCGGGCTCCCCATGAACCGCGGGCTTTTCGGTGATCAGGCGATACCGTACGTGATGCTCTTTTACATGGTGAACACCACGTTTTTCTGGACGGTCGGCAATTATCTTATCAATAAAAGCGGCGAAGCGGGACGCGGCGAAAAAACGAAGTTCGATCTCAAAACGGGCTTGAAGAAGCTCCTCTCGCCGCCCCTCATTGCGCTCGCGATAGCGATACCGCTCCTTGTGATAAAATACAAGCTCAAGCAGAGCCCCGCGTTCCTCGAGGCGTTCTATTCCTGGGGGCCTCATTCCACGGTGCTTCTCGTAAAGGAGTCGTTCCTGAAGATGTGCGGGTACGTCGGCAATATCGTGACGCCGCTCGCGCTGCTCTATATCGGCTCCGCGCTGCACGAATACGGCTTCAAGTCATTGAAACCCGATAAGGACATGATCGCCGCGATCGCGGTGCGCTTCATACTCGCTCCGGCGACGATGCTGATACTGTGCAAGCTCATGAAGGTCGGCGGGGTCGGCTCCGGCGTGTTCGTTGTGGAGGCGGCTATGCCCGTAATGACGCAGGCGGTCGTGCTTGCCGCGTCCTGCGACGCGGACGAAAGCTTCGTCGCCGCGGGCATGTGCCTGACGACGCTCGGCTGCTTCGTGCTCGTGCCGCTCCTCATGCTGATAATGCGGCTCATGGGGCTTATCGCCTGAAAGGAAAGGCTATGGATCTTCTCAAAAAAACAGCTGTTTTGCTGCTTGCGGCGGCATTGACCGCGGCGGCGTTTTCGGGCTGCCGCAAAAACGGTGAGCCGAGCGCGTCCCCCGCGCCCGAGGAGACCACCGCGCCGGAGGCAGCCTATTCCGTCAGGCACATCATACGCTACTGGCCGGAGGACGCCGATTACGAGACCTGCGATTACGCGCTCGTTGCCGAAATGCCCCAGTTCCCGCTTACCGAGACTTACGGCTATGCCATGAACAAGGCCGTGGAAGGGTATTTCGATTCGCTCGCCGAAAGGATAGAGACCGAATACATCCCCGCATCGGAGGTAAAACCGCCGCATACCGACGTCACCTGCCGCGTTTCGCAGGCGGACGGCATAACGAACGTGGTGTTTTCCGAAACGCACGCGTATCCAGAGCAGCCGTATCACGAGACCCGGGTAATAATGCTTAATGAACGCGGCGAGGAGGTCAACCTTTGCGACCGCTTCCTCGATTATCACGCCGCGGAGGATGTATCCCGCGCGCTCGAAAAGCTGATCTCCGGCGATAACCGGTTCTATCAGAAGACCGCGGAGGAGATCGCCTCGTTCATCGATCTCGGGCATGGGGCCGAAGCGACCGAGACCGGCTGCCGCATATACGTCAGGGAAGGGCTGCTCGCGCCCCTCGACGAGGGTGAGCTCGGTTTCGAGCTTGAATTCGCGGACGTGCTTCCCAAGCTTGTCGGCGAGGGCGGCGCGTTCACGCTTGACGAATACCGCGGTCTTATTAAGCTGCTCCGCTTCGTGACCAACGCCGTTATCGTCCGTCAGGACAGCATCGAGGACGGCCGCCTTACGCCGTATTCCGCCTGCAATTTCATGGGCCAGGCGGTGACGGAGCTCGATATCACGCCCAAGGCGGGCAGGTACTCCGTCGATAAGGAGGCCTTTGAGGGGCTCTACCGCGCGTGCTTCGGGGCCGAGTTCCCCGGCACGGACGAGAATGCACACAGCATCCGCCTTGAGGACGGCGTTTACAGCGTCTCCGCAAAACAGCCGGAATACTGCTATAACGTGGATATCCTCGGGACCGAAAGGGACGGGGACGCCGTAAGGATCAACGGCGATATCATGTTCGGCGAATTCGGCTACGCATATTCGGAATTCGTGCTGCACGCCGCCGTCACAGTTGAAAAGAACCCCGAAAGCCCCTTCGGCTGGACGGTCAAAAGCTACAAAATGTCATTGTAAACAAACGAAAGGATCATTATAAAATGAAGGTCAGAACAAGATTTGCTCCCAGCCCCACCGGCTTCATGCACGTGGGGAACCTGCGCACAGCGCTTTACGCGTGGCTTTGGGCAAAGAAGAACGACGGCGTTTTCATGCTCCGCATAGAGGATACCGATCAGGCGCGCTTCGTCGAGGGCGCGGAGG
>CAMZAY010000047.1 GCA_947304365.1 uncultured Clostridia bacterium
TCGCTTGGTGTGCGTCCTTTAAGCTTGGGATGAAAACGAATTGCTAATTCCCAATTGCTAATTCCGCAAAAAAGTGATATAATGTTAGATGGAAAAAATCGTGAAGAGGTATTCCAATGAAACGCGTGCTCGGGTGCATCCGCAGGGCGGACGAACGATACGGCTTGATACACGACGGCGACAGGATATGCGTCGGCGTGAGCGGCGGCAAGGACAGTCTGCTTTTGCTGTACGGGCTCAACCTTTACAGGATGTTCTCCAAAAAGAAATACGAGGTCATGGGCGTGATGCTCGACTTGGGACTTGTCGAGCAGGACTATTCTGCGCTCACGGAGTGGGCGGAAAAGGTCGGCGTAAGGCTCGATATAGTGAAGACCGACATCGGCGACGTGGTGTTCAATATCCGCAAGGAGAAGAACCCATGCGCGCTCTGCGCCAAATTCCGCCGCGGGGCGCTGAACGACGCCGCGCGCGAGCGGGGCTGCAACCTCATCGCGCTGGGGCACAACCGCGAGGACGTTATCGAGACGTTCCTGCTGAGCCTCTTTTACGAATCGCGCCTCAACACGTTCGCGCCGGTGACTTACATGGACCGCAAGGACGTTACGATAATCCGTCCTCTCGTCTTCTTCCCCGAGAAGGAGGCAATAAGCGCTTCAAGGCGGCTGGAGCTGCCCGTTCAGAAGCCGAACTGCCCCGTTGCGGGCTTTACCAAGCGTGAGGAAATGAAACAGCTTTTGAAGGATTTTCGCAGGATAGTGCCCGATCCCGAGATGCGCATTATGAAGGCGATCGCCGACGTGCACAAATACGGCATGTGGGACAGGATGAAGCTTCCGCCCGACAGCCTGACCGGTCAGCCGGACGAAAAATACAGACTATCATTTGACGAGGATGAATGAATATGAGCGAAGAATTCAACGACGTTAAGATCGGCTCCGATCCCGCGCCCGATACGGACGGCGCGCGCGAGCTGCTTATTTTCGGCGAGGGCGACGGCGCCCTCTCAAAGGACAGGGGCGTAAGGTACACCAAGCCGAAGCTCGGCTACCTTGCGATCGCGCTGCTCGGCGGCATCGTGCTCGGCGCGGCGCTCACGATACTCGCGGTCTCGTCGATCGCGGGCGGGCTGTCGAACCTTTCCATGATCAAAAACATGGGCAAGTATGACTCGAGCGTTATAAGCGAGCTCATGCAGAAGATAGACGTCTACCATTTCGGCGAGACGCCCGATTCTCAGGAGCTTGTCGACAGAGCCTCCCACGCGCTGGTCGACGCGGTGCAGGATCCCTACGCCTCATACTTTACCGAGAAGGAATATTCCGATTACACTGCAAGCTTCAACGGCCGCTACTACGGCATCGGCGTGCTGGTCAAAACGCCCGACGGTACCGGTTCGACCGTCGTCAGGGTCTATGAGGGCTCCTTTGCGGAGCAGGCGGGCCTTATGGCGGGCGACCTTATCGTAAAGGTCGACGGGAAGGACGTCAGGAACGTCACCTCGAACGAGCTCGTTTCGCTCATAAAGGGCGAGGAGGGCACGACCGTCGATATCACCGTCGTCCGCGGCGGAAAGGAACAGACCGTCACCGTCACAAGGGGCGAGGTGTACGTCAAGCGCGTCGAGTACATGATGCTCGAGGATAACGTGGGCTACATATACCTTTCCCAGTTCTCCGGCAACGCTTCGGACGAATTCGAAGCCGCGATCAACGACCTTTCCGGCAAGGGCGCGAAGAGCCTTATCGTCGACCTGCGCGACGATCCGGGCGGCGGGCTAAATATAGTCGTCGATATCTGCGATATGCTCCTGCCCGAGTGCGTGATCTGCTCCATGCAGGGCAAGACTACCGAAACGACCGAGTATTTCCGCTCCGATAAGGAGATGTACGATATCCCGTTCGTCGTGCTCGTCAACGGGAACTCCGCCTCCGCAAGCGAGATATTCGCCGGCGCCATGCAGGACAACGGCCGCGCGAAGATAATCGGCACGCAGACCTACGGCAAGGGCGTCGTGCAGACGACGTTCCGCCTTGAGAACGGGCACGGCTTCATAAAGCTAACGACCGACGCCTACTACACCCCCAACGGCACGAACCTCGGCGGCACGGGCATCACCCCCGATATAGTCGTCGACCTGCCCGAGGAGCTCAAAGCTTACGATATCTATACCCTCTATACCGAACACCTTAAAGAGGATACCCAGATACAGGCCGCTTTGAAAGCGCTGAAGAATAATTAACAATTATGCGCCGCCGGCGCATATCGAACGCGCAGCGTATATCGAAACGCCCTTTGGCGTTATATCGTCCCCATCCCCCATGCCCCCATCACGGGAGGGCACGGGTCTTTCGGGTTAGAAAAAAAAGGAGCATTAATGACTGAAAAACGGATACTGGGCATACTTGACGGAATGAACGAATACGTCCGGCTGAAGGCGGCGCTCGAAAACGGCGAGGGCGCCTTGAGCGTTTTCGGCCTGGGCGAGGCGCACCGCGTGCACGCCGCCGCTGCGCTGTACTCGGAGAGCGAAAGATCCGTCCTGTACGTCGTTCCGTCGCAGATGGCGGCGGTGAAGGCGCACGGGGAGTTCCTTCACTATATCCCCGACGCGCAGCTTTTCCCCGCGCGCGAGCTGCCCCTGGCGGTGAGGAGCTACACGGAATCGTCCTCCGTCACCGCGGCGAGGGTCTCCGTTATGATGCGGCTCATATCCCGCAAAAAGAGCTTCGTTATCGCCTCGGTCGAGGCGCTCATGCAGCGCACCGCTCCGCCGCGGCTGATCGCGGACGCCGTGCATTCGGTATCCGTCGGCGCCGAGATCGCGCCGGAAGCGCTGCTTAAAAAGTTCATCGACTCCGGTTACGTGCGCGAGGATATCTGCGAGGGCCCCGGTCAGGTCACGCTGCGCGGCGGCTATATCGACATTTTCCCGATAACGAGCGAGAATCCCTGCCGCATAGAGTTCTTCGGCGACGAGGTGGATACGCTGCGCGAATTCGATCCCGTTTCGCAAAGGTCGACGGTCAACGTCTCCTCCCTCACCGTTCCCCCCGCGGCGGAGCTGCCGCTCAACAGGGAGCTTCGCAGCGCGGGCATGAGCGCGCTTCGCGGAAGGCCCGCCTATTCCGAGGAGTACGAGATACTGAAGGAGGGCGGCACGCCCGACAACGCCATGATGCTGCTGCCGCTGTTCGTCTCCGAGGAGACCTCGCTGATCGACTATATGCCCGAGGGCTCGATGATCTTCGTCGACGAGCCCTCCCGTGCGGAGGAGAGCGGCAAGCTCGTTTATCAGAACTTCCTTGACGGGCTCGCCTCCGTATTAAAGGACGGCCTCGGGCATGAGAAGCAGGCGGGGCTCGTGCATTCGCCGCTCGACACCATCACAAGGCTCGACACAGGGCGGACGGCGCTCCTTTTCTCGCTGACGAGGAGCTACGGCCTTATCCGGTCAAAGGGGCTGTTCCGCTTTGAAACGCGCACGGCGCCGCGCTACATGGGGCGTGGCGAGCTCCTGCGCGACGATATAATCAGCTGGCGGCAGAAGGGGTACGCGGTGCTGCTCTTTGCCGGCAAGCACATGGAGCGGCTTGGGGATTCTTTGAAGGACCTCGGCCTTGACGTGCCCGCCGTTCCGTCGCTCACCAGGGATATAGTCCCGCGGGAGCTAATAATAATCGGCGAATCGATCCCCAAGGGCTTCGATTATCCGGATCTTAAGCTCGCGGCGGTATCGGAATATGAGATATACGGCTCCGAGACGCGGGTCGAAAAGCGCGCCGCGAAAAAACGCGCAGGGCTTGCCTTTTCGGAGCTTGAGCCGGGCGATCTCGTCGTGCACGAGGCGCACGGCATTGGCCGCTTCACGGGAGTAAAGACGCTTACCGTCGACAAGAAGACCCGCGATTATATCGAGCTCGTTTACCTTGCGGGCGACAAGCTCTACATTCCCACGGATCAGCTCGACAGGGTGCAGAAATACATAGGAGGGGACGAATCGAAGGCGAAGCTCTCCCGCCTGGGCTCCGGCGAGTGGCAGCGGACGGTCGCCAAAACGCGTGAGAGCGCGAAGAAGCTCGCGTTCGACCTGGTCGCGCTGTACGGCGAGAGGAGCCGCATAAAGGGCTACGCCTTCTCCCCCGACACCGGCTGGCAGGCGAAGCTCGAGGCGAGCTTCCCCCATACCGAAACGCCCGATCAGCTCCAGAGCATAGCCGAGGTAAAGGCGGATATGGAGTCCGACAGGATAATGGACCGTCTGCTCTGCGGCGACGTGGGCTACGGCAAGACGGAGGTAGCCGTGCGCGCGGCGTTCAAATGCGCCATGGACGGCAGGCAGTGCGCCGTGCTCGTGCCGACGACGATACTCGCCCAGCAGCATTTCAACACGTTCTCGTCCCGCTTCGCCGGGTTCCCCGTCAACGTGGAGCTCTTATCCCGCTTCCGCACGCCCGCGGAGCAGGAATCGATAAAACAGCGCCTTAAAAAGGGCGAGATAGACGTTCTGATCGGCACGCACAGTATTTTGGCGAAGTCGGTCAAATTCCGCGATCTGGGGCTTCTCGTCATCGACGAGGAACAGCGCTTCGGCGTGAATCACAAGGAGCAGATAAAGGAGCTCAAAAAGAACGTCGACGTGCTGACCCTCTCCGCAACTCCCATACCGAGGACGCTCCACATGAGCCTTTCCGGCATACGCGACATGAGCGTAATAGAGACCCCGCCCGAGGCGCGTTACCCCGTGCAGACATTCGTCACGGAGTACAACGAACAGCTCGTGAGAGAGGCGATATTGAAGGAGCTTGCCCGCGGCGGACAGGTGTATTTCCTTTACAACACGGTCAAAACGATGGACCTTTTCGCCGCGTCAGTGCAGGAGCTCGTGCCCGAGGCAAGGATCGCCTGCGCGCACGGGCAGATGTCCGAAAGGCGGCTCGAATCCACCATGATGGAGTTCATGGAGGGCAAGTACGACGTGCTCCTCTGCTCCACCATAATCGAGAACGGGCTCGATATCTCGAACGTCAACACGATGATAGTCTACGACGCGGACGCGCTCGGGCTCGCACAGCTCTATCAGCTCAGGGGCCGCGTCGGAAGAGGCGCGCGCCTCGGCTACTGCTACCTGACCTTCCGCAGGAACAAGGTGCTTACGGAGGTGGCCGACAAGCGCCTGACCGCGATAAAGGAGTTCACGCAGTTCGGCGCGGGGTTCCGCATCGCAATGCGCGATCTTGAGATAAGGGGCGCGGGCGACATACTCGGCGCAGAGCAGTCCGGGCATATGGCCCAGGTGGGTTATGAGCTTTACTGCAAGCTGATCAACTCCGCAATAAAGGAGGTCAAGAACGAGCCTGTCAAGCCCGAGACCGACACCGCGATGGAGATACCGCTCGACGCGCATATCCCGCCCAAATACATCCCGCGCGAGCAGGGGCGCATCGCCATGTACAAGCGCATAGCCGCGATAACCGATCTTGACTCCATGCGCGACGTGCAGGATGAGCTGATCGACCGCTACGGCGAGATACCGAAGCCCGTACAGACGCTCCTCGATATTTCGCTCCTCAAGGCAAAGGCGGGCGAGGTCGGGCTCTCCTCCGTATCGGTAAAGCAGGAGGAGGCGAAGCTCGTATTCAGCCCCGACGCATCCATATCGCCGGAGAGATTCTTCTCCGTCGTAACGAACACGCCCGGGGCGCAGGTCGTGAACAAGCAGGTCAAGACCGACGGGCGCGAAAGGAACGCGACCGTGCTTATGATAAGACAGCGCAAAAAATCGCCCGAGGATATGTTCGTAATTGCGGGCGAGACCGTTGAAAGACTTTTGAAATGCGTTAACGAATAAGCTTTGAAAGGACATACAGATGAAGGAGACGACTAAAAAGCTGATCGAGGCGGTAAAGGCCGATCTCGTACCCTCGCTCGGGGTGACGGAGCCCGTGGCGATAGCCTATGCCGCCGCCGCGGCTGCAAGGGCGCTCGGCGGAACGGTCAAAAGCGTTTCGGTGTGGCTCAATTCGGGCGTTTACAAAAACTCGTTCACCTGCGCTGTCCCCGGAACGGGCGGCGTCGGCTGCGCGCTTGCCGCGGCGCTCGGGGCAGTATCGGGCGATACCGAAAGGATCCTCGCCGCACTCGAGAACGCCACGCCGGAGGATATCGAAACGGCGAAAAAGCTGGTAAAGGACGGCAGCGCGAAGGCGTATCTTGACGGGATATCGCCCGATATAAGCATCCGCGCCCGCGTGGAAACGGAGCTCGGCACGGCGGAATCGCTCATGAAGGGCAGTCATACGGGGCTCGTTTCCGTCCGCGTGAACGGGCGGAAGATATTCAAACGGGAAGCGGCCCGCGAGGCGGAAAAGCAGGCGTTCTGCGTTTCCTCGGCAAGCTTTTCGGATATCGTCAACTGCCTGTACGAGGCGGAAGAGATCGATAAGCTCGAGCTTGCCCACGGCGACGACTGTATAGAGCTCGACGCCCGGAAGGGTCTTGAAAAGCTCGATTTTCTGAACGAAGCCGTGAATACCGATATGGAGCTTTTTGAAGAAGGCAAAAGGAGCTCCCTCATGCCCATGACGAAGGCGAGGCTCGGCGACGATCCCGAAGCCTGCTCGTCCGCCCGCGAGCTTGCGGAGATGCTTACCTCCGGCGCGATAGAGGCGCGTGTGCGCGGCGCAAAGGCGTTCGCAATGGCGATCACCGGCAGCGGCAGCCACGGGGTGCTGTGCATGCTGCCCATACACGCCGCCGCGGTCTACGAGGGCTTTGACATAAACGAGGAGCGAAAGGCGCTGCTCCTCTCCGCCCTCGTCACCAAATACATAAAGGATCTCTCGGGGCTTCTGTCCACCGCCTGCGGCTGCGTGCTTGCCGGCGGCACGGGCGCGGCGCTCGGCCTGACGTACCTCTACTCCCTCAAGGACGGCCTCACGAAGGAGGCGATGACCGAAAGGCTCGCCGCGGCTCTCGGCTTTATGGCGGCTTCCGTAACGGGCATGATATGCCACGGCGGCAACCCCGGCTGCTCGCTCAAGGCGTCGGTCGGCGTGAACATGGCGTTCTCCGCCGCGAAAATGGCGGTCGGCGGCGTCCCCGCGGAGACGGAGCACGGCGTCGTCGGCTTAACGCCCGAGGCGACCATGCTGAATATGGGCCTCATCGCGCGGGACATGCTGCCCGTTGAGAAAACGATACTCGACATCATGGAAGAAAAGAGCGAAAAAGCATGACTCTGATACTTAAAAAACCCGACGAGGCGCCCGCGATCCGGGCGGCGTTCCTCTCTTTGATCGGCACGGACGCGCCGGAGATACTCCGCTATTTCGACGACTCCGTTTATGATGAGGAAAAGGGCTACAACACATATAAGCTGACCTCCCCCAAGGGCGCTTTCGTGCTGAAAAAATACGCGTATCCCGAGGATCTCGAGGATGAGCTCAGGCAGTATTCCCGCCTTTTCGGCATGCCTGTGCCGAAGCTTCTCGGC
>CAMZAY010000048.1 GCA_947304365.1 uncultured Clostridia bacterium
CCTCTTCACGATCTCCTCCAGCTCGTCGGCATGGACGCCGTCCTCATGCATGGGGACGGAAACGATGTTCGCCTGGGCGAGCTTGAATATCTGGATGGCGCCCAGGAAGGTCGGCTCCTCAACGAGCACGGTGGAACCCGGGTTGATCATTACCTTGGCCAGCAGATCGAGGCCCTGCATGGAGCCCGTCATGGTGATGACGTTGTCGATCGTGGCGTTGGTGATGCCGAGGGGAGGCAGCACCTTTTCAAGATACGCCTTCCTTAAGGGCATATAGCCCTCCGTCGGGCCGTACTGCAAAAGCGCGTCGCCCTTTTCGGCGATAAGCTCTTTAGCGGTCTCGGCCGCCCACTCCTTGGGGAAGCATTCCTTGGCGGGATTGCCGCCGCCGAAGCTGATGATAGCGGGATTGCCGAGGACCTTGAAAAGCTCACGGATCGCGCTGCCCTTTACGCCTTTTATACGTTCGGAAAACTGCATTTATTTTACCTCCGTAAAAGTGTATAGTTATACAAGGTTATTGTACAAGCTTTTTTATGAGATTTCAAATATATTTTAAGGTATATAAAAACCGGAAGGGGTACGTCCCTCCCGGCCTGCGGCGTCAGACGCCGCCCGTCTTTTTCAGGTAGAATCCCGCGGTCCGCTCCGCGGCGCCCTCGGCGTCGGGATCGAGCTTAAGATCCGCGCACGCCTCATATTTCTCATACCTTTCATGATACAGGCGGTCTATATTGGCGTCCACCTCCTCCGGCGTGTCCGCCGCAAGGAGCGGGCGGTTGTTCGTCGCCTGACCGTGGAGCTTATCGAGCGCCCTGTCAAGGAACACCGTCACGCCGGAATACCGCATGAGCGTGGCGTTCTCCTCCCTCATGGGCATGCCGCCGCCCGTGGCGACGATCAGCCCGCCGTGCGCCGCGGCAGCCTTGAGCGCCTCCGTCTCAAGCGTGCGGAAGCCCTCCTCGCCCATGGAAGCGAATATCTCGTCTATCGTCATTCCCGTCCCGTTCATTATCATCCTGTCCGTGTCGCAGAGCCCCATCCCGAGAGCTGCGGCGAGCTTCCTGCCCATGCGCGTTTTGCCGCAGTCCGGCATGCCGATGAGGTATAGATTGAGCCCCCTTTTCTGCACGCGCTTCGACTCGTCCATAAGGAGCCGGACGAGCCTCTCCCCTCCCTCGCGGAAGCGCTCCGGAAGCATGCCGAGCCGTGACGAAACGACCTCCTCCTCACGCGCGGGGTCGAGGGCGTCCATAAGCGCAAGGCGCTTGACCGCGCCAATCTCCTCCGCGGTCTCCATACGCTCGGCGTAAAGCCGCATGAGCTCCTTATCTATCCCGTCGAGCTTTGTTCTCAATTCATCGAGTTCTTTCATTCGCCGTATCCCTTTTCGTATTCCATGACAAGATCGAGGAGCGCCGCGCACGCCGCCGCCTCCACCGCCGCGAGCCCCCTTGGGAGTATCGCGGTATCGTGCCGTCCCGCTATCGTAAGCGGCACGGGCTTGTTTTCGACGAGGTCGAACCCCGTCTGCGGCTTTTTGATCGACGGCACGGGACGGAACCCGCAGCGGAATATGAGCGGCATGCCGTTCGTGATGCCGCCGTTCACGCCGAAGGAGCGGTTCGTCAAAGTCCTGCCGCCCTCCGTGAACTGATCGTTCATTTCGCTTCCGAAGGTCTTAAGCTCGCCGAATTCGACCGAGCGAAGACCCGGGATCATAAAGAGATACCTCGAGAGCGTCGACTCCACGCCGCCGAACAGCGGCTCGCCTATGCCGACGGGCAGCCCCAGCGCGGCGCACTCCGCACCGCAGGCGAGCGTATCGCCCTCCGCCCGCGTTTTTTCAAGCAGCGCCTCCATTTCGGCGCGCTTTGTCACGTCGGCGAGCGGGAAGAAAGGATCGAGCGCCGGCGGCTCGGTCATCATGGGATCGAAGTCCGCGTCGGATACGGAGCCTATAAAGCTCACGTGCGAGAACACCTCTATCCCCCGCGCCTTAAGGAGCTGACGGCATACGCTCCCCGCGAACACGAGGGGCAGCGTCATGCGGCCGGAGTATTTCCCGCCGCCGGAGATATCCTCCCTGCCGCCGGACTTGACCCACGCGCAGTAGTCCGCGTGCGACGGGCGCGCGACGGGCCTGTATTCCGAGCGGTCGTACGCCCTGTTCGCGAACGAAACGGCGATGGGTCCGCCGTCGGTCACGCCGCCTGTCACGCCGGAGAGTATCACGGGCTCGTCCGCCTCCTGCCGCGGCGTCGCGAAGGAATGGCTCCTCGCGCTGCGGCGGTCGATATCAAGGCGTATCGCGTCCATATCGAGCGCGGCGCCCGCGGGTATGCCCCTTATTTCGCACCCGACGCTTTCCGCATGCGAAGCGCCGGTCAATGTGATGATAACGTTTTTTCCGATGGTATCCATATTGCTTTATTATCTCAATTTACGATCCCCAGTTCTTTGCAGTCTTCCCAGAAGCTTGCCGCAGACTTGGCGGCGCATTCCGCGCCCTCGAACGATACGGGAGAATCGGATATGAGCGCCATGACCGCCGCGGCGAACGCGAGCCTGTGATCGTTTTGGACGCGGCATTCCCCGCCGCCGAGGCGTTTGCCGCCGTGAACTATCACACAGCCCCTTACCGCCTCCGCTTCCCCGCCGAGATCGCGAATGAGCCCGACCATGCCCGCTTCCCTGTCCGATTCCTTCGTCCTGAGCCTCGCCGTGCCGCGGATGACGGTATCCCCCGCGCGCGAGCAGGCGACGGCGGCAAGGAGCGGCGCAATATCCGGGCAGTCGGAGATATCCGCATCCCGGAGAAGAGCGTATTTCAAAAAATCCTTGTCCGGCTGACGGGTGTTTTCGTCCTTACCGACGACGTTGACCTCGCCGCCGAGCACGTTCATCGCCTCGAAAACGGCGGCGCAGGAGGCGTCCCCCGTTACGGGGATGACCTCCGGCGCACGGTACGCAGAAGGGAAAGTCCTGTAACCCGTTTCCGTTTCTTCGATAGCGCCGCCGAAAAGCCGCACGAAGTCGAGCGTCATTTCGGCATAGGGTTTGGAAACGAGCCCGTTTTTGACGATCAGTTCGCACTCGCGGTCAAGGAGCGGCAGCGCGATAAGAAGCCCCGAGAGAAATTGGCTCGTGCGGGAGCAGTCGATCGTGAAGCGGTCCCCCGTTATCGGCGCACGCGCATCTATAAGCGCCGTGCCGTGCGCGGGCGTCAGGCTCACGCCGAGGCATTCCTCTATCTCGCCGAAGCCCCTTTTCAAAAGCGCCCCGTCCGCAAGGATAGATACCCTTCCGAAAAGCGCCGCCTGAACGGGGATGAGCATACGCATGAGCGCCGCGCTTTCGCCCGCGTATACCTCCGAAAGATCACATGCGGCGGCGAGCGCGTTTACTATATCCCCGCAGAACGGCGCGTCAAAGCCCGCGACGGCTTTTTCGGGAGCCCCGCCGGAAAGCGCAAGGAGCAGCGCCGCGCGTATCGCCTCCGATTTGGAGGGCGGGAGCGTCACAATCCCCTTGGGTTTTATTCCGTTTTTCAGAACAAGCTTCATTTACTCATTTCGCGCCCATATTTCATCAGTATAAAGATACCACAAAACGCGGCGCGTTACAAGAGAAAAAGCTCTACCCGCTTTACATAGCAGAGCACATGGATTATAATCAAGCTGTAAACGGAAGAATACTTGTTTAAGGAGATCCTTATGAAACTGCGCTTGGTTGCTCTTATATTTGTGATCGCTGTCTTCAGCATTCCATTTTGCGGCTGCTCACGCATTTTGGATTCCCTGAAAAAAACGGGGATCAACGATCCGGACGGTCTGCTCCCCGATTGGGAAATGATCTCAAGCGGAAAGAATTGGGCGCGTTATTCCTCCGTCACGCCCGAGATGGCCGCCTCATATATCGACGACTGTAAAGAAAAGGGGTTCACTGCGATCGGGCCGGATTCCGACGGTTCATCCATTCTCATCAGAAATGATACGTGGATAAAGATGACGGAAACCTTTGAACCCAACATGGAAGATGGAGATTCCCTCATCTCCTGCATTGAGATAGAACTGTTCTATAGTTCTGGATCCTCGGATGGCGTGTCGGCGACGCGGGCAAAGGCGCTCATAGGCCGCTACCTTGATACAGGCTGCGCCGTTGCAGCTGTTTTGAAGCGTTCACCCACCGGGTTATTGGAGGAGTTCGGGCTTTCGTACTATCTTTGCGTCGTCAAAGAGGGCAAAGGCGCTGAGCATTATATGATGAGCTGCTTAGTAGGAGAGAACGGCATATTGGAGGTCGTTAGTCCTATTGGAGCGATCGCCGCCGACATTGACGGCGACTATGAAAACGAGCTCATTATACACTCATTCGGCCCAACCTCCGGCGTTTACACGGAAGAGATCGACGTTATCGGAGTTTCAAACGGAGTTCCCTACATAGAGGCTTCGCGGATCTTCGTGATGGACTACGGCAGGACCGGCCTCAAACTAACGGGGGATGGCGCTGCATTCTCGCTCGCGAGGAACGTTTACGATATTAAGACGGGCAAGAGCCATTATGAGGAAGCGAAGCTTTATCCCATCAGGTTGGACGGGATAAACCTCACGATCGAGCTTCCCGAGGGCGACGAGAACGGCCCGCGCGTCTGGGGCGCCGGCCACCCTTATGCCCATTATGATATGGATCCCTCCGTCGATCTTGAAAAGGGCCTCGCGGTGATCGCAAGGCGGTCCTCGGGCGGGTACTCCTTTGCGCTGCTTCCCATGGATGAAACGGAGCTGACGCCTTACCAATACAACGCGCTCACGCCCAAAAGCGCAGACGAGATAAGCTTCCTGCTCGACAGCTACGGACTCCCCCGTGACAAGATCTCCGTGATCATTGCCGAGCTTCCGGCAAAGGACGCTTCCTCCATCCGCGCCGCCACCGACGCCGAGCGTGCGGAGATATTGAATTTGATAGGCCGATGATCCCGAAAACATAAACCGTCTGTCCCGATAATGCGGGCAGGCGGCTTTTAGAACAAGCTTCATTAACTCATTTCGCGCCCATATTTCATCAGTATAAAGATACCACAAAACCGGACGCGATACAAGTGAAAATGCGCCGGCCTCGGCTTGACTTTCGTCCCCCACCTCGATATAATGGATTATAATGGGGGGGAGGAAAGGAGAAGCGTTATGAAAACAAAGTTCATTGCCGTGCTCATCCTTTTGGGGATGCTGACGATCTCGCTCTGCGGCTGCAAAGCAGGATCGGATAAGCCTGCTCCATCCGAAATGGCGAAGCCCACCGAGGCCGCCGTCCCGACCGAGACCGAAGCCGCCCAAACGGCTTCGCCCATTGATAATTTGCCCGATTGGCTGACCCGCGTCGACGAAAGCAATTATTCGGAACAGCTCGCCGCGGCAAAGAGCATACTCCGGGGCGAAACGCCGGAGCCGATATGGAAGGGCGCGGGAAACGGATTCTACTTCGATTTGGAAACGGATTACAGCGGCAGTTATCTCACCGCGTACAATCTTTGCATTAGTGTTGAAGAGACATACGCCCACGGCCTTTCTCCCTCACAGCTCTATTTCTTCGGTGCAAAGCCCATTAGACGTTATCCTTTTGAGCTTGCAGAGCTTGCCGAGGCAAGTCTTTACGGGTATCTTGAAGAATACTGGCCCAACGATATCACCGTTCGCGAAGGCCCCATCTACCTCCTGCCCGGGTTCTGCGGCGAGGATTGGATCGTCGTTCATACTGTGACGGATTCGCGTTTTCAGGTTCATACGATATTCCGCACAGACGACGGGAACAGCTGGTATGAATTCGGCAGCGCAAATTCGATAAAGAACGGTTTTTCGGAGATCACCGGGGCATGCATCCTTTCAAAAACCGACGGTGTGATATGCATGCATAGTTCTTCGTTTGACGACGGGCTCTATGAGCGCGCATTCATTACCCGTGACAGCGGCACGAGCTGGACGGATCTCAATCTTACGCTTCCGGGCGAATACTCCGGCTGCGTACTTTCCGTTCTGTTCTGCCCGATGTTCGACGGCGATCACGGCGTTATACTTGCGAACGCCTATTATAATGAGATAAACGAAGATAATACCGTGACCAACGTATTCGGCTGGTTCGAGACGCGCGACCTCGGCGCAAGCTGGGAATTCCACACCCTTGCAAAAGCTGATCTGTGAGCCCGGTCTCATTTTAAGACACTTGCCATACCTCCCGTATTCTGCTATACTTTAGCTGAAATCAAAATCGGGAGGTATTTTATATGTACTGCACCAGAAAAGTCACGAAGGATATCGCCTGGGTCGGCGGTAACGACCGCCGCCTTTCCGTGTTCGAGGGCGTTTACAAATGCCCCGCCGGGGTATCCTACAACTCCTACCTTATAAATGATGAAAAGACCGTGCTGATGGACACCGTCGACAAAGCCGTCTCGACCGTTTTCTTTGAGAATATCGAGCATGAGCTTGCGGGCAGGTCCCTCGATTACGTCGTCGTTCAGCACATGGAGCCCGACCACAGCGCGACCTTGGCGGAGCTCGTGCTCCGTCACCCGGAGACGACGATCGTCTGCAATCAGAAGCTTGCCGCCATGATAAAGCAGTATTTCGATTTCGATCTCGATTCGAGATGCATGCTCGTCAAGGAGGGAGACGTGCTTGAGACCGGCCGCCACAAGCTCACCTTCGTCATGGCGCCCATGGTGCACTGGCCGGAGGTAATGGTCACGTTCGACCTTAACGAGGGGCTCCTCTTCTCCGCGGACGCTTTCGGCACATTCGGCGCGCTGGACGGCGCTCTCTTTGCGGACGAGGTCGATTTCATGAACGGATACATTGACGAAGCCCGCCGCTACTACACCAACATCGTGGGCAAGTACGGCACGCAGGTGCAGGCGCTCTTGAAGAAGGCCTCCGCGCTCAAAATAAATATGATACTCCCGCTGCACGGCTTCGTATGGCGCGCGAACATAGGCGAGATAGTCGATAAGTACGTCCACTGGGCGACCTATGAGCCCGAGGAGAAGGCCGTCGTCATCGCCTACGCCTCCGTTTACGGCAACACCGCGAACGCCGCCGATATACTCGCCTGCCGCCTTAATGAAAAGGGAGTCAAGACCTATATGTACGACGTTTCCATGACGAGCGCCGACCACGTTATCTCCGCCGCGTTCAAGGCGAGCCACCTGGTTTTCGCCTCCACCACGTACAACGCGGGCATTTTCGTAAAGATGGAAGACCTGCTTCACGATCTCGCGGCGCACAACATACAGAACCGCAAGGTCGCCTTCATCGAGAACGGCTCCTGGGCGGCGACGAGCGGCAAGCTCATGCGC
>CAMZAY010000049.1 GCA_947304365.1 uncultured Clostridia bacterium
CAAGGTTCGCGCGCTTGCCCAGCTCCGCCCTTTCCTCGGCGGAAAGCTTGCCCATCGTGCGGAGTATGGCCGTGAGCTTGCCTCCCCTGCCGAGAACGGCTGTGGAAAGCTCGCCCAGCTCATCCGCGTTTTTGACGTTCTCAAGCTCTTTGAGCGCCGCCTCGCGGATCTCCTTCAGTTCATCGAACATTCTTATATTGCTCCTTTCGGTTATTCATAATAAAAGACCCTGCGTATCCCCGAGGGACGACGCAAGGCCGCGGTACCACCCTGATTCGCACGGAAAAAACCATGCCTCATTACGCGCTGTAACGGGCGCGCCCGAATGCGGCTACACATCGACACTTCACCGCTTTAGCTCCGGGGCGAACTTTGATGCTTCCCTTGACCGGAGCGCGTTTTCAGCCGACGGCGCGCCTCTCTTTCCCGGCGTATAGAAGCTTTTCCCCTTCAAAGCCTGTACAAAACATTATTATACCGCAAAAACGGGATATGTCAAGACCCAAAGCTCATTCCCGGTAGTATTCCGCGTTGAATGCCCTGAGGACGAGGTCCCATTGCGTGCTCGAATCATACGTCTTTCTTGCTATGAGCTTGCCGTCCTTATCGAATACGGAATAGACGGTCTCGGTATAATACCATATCGCGCTGACGAACGGCGGGGTCTTCTTGTACACGCCGGTATTGTTTTCGGAAACCACAAGATATGTATCCCCGTTGTCGATCACGAGCTTGACGTAACCGGGAACGTCCTTCATCCTGCGGTTTTGCTCGATATCCTCGCCCTTGAGCGTCCCCACCGAATATAACTCCCTGTCGCAATACTCCGTTTTGCCGAGCGAAACATCTTTTTCCTCAAGCTCAAGATCGGTCTTCACTATGAAATACCTGCCTGTATACGGCGGTTTTTCATTTTTTATCTCAAAGAAATCGCCGTTGCGGGACTGTGAATTCACGTGGAGAGTGAAGCCGTTATCCGTTTCCTCCGCCCGGCGGAGCATATCAAAGTCGCTGCCGCCGACGGTGTTTTGCTTGAGCACCTTCCCGTCAAGCCCGAGCTTAAGCATGATTATATGCGTATAATCGTTGATCGGATTCTCTCTGTATACGCCGAAAACGTAATACACGCCGTTCCTTTCAAAGGCGCGGCTGAACGGTCCCGCGGACATGCCTTCGAGCTTTGTCGTCCATTCGACTGCTCCGTCCGCTCCGCACTTTACTATCTCCGCCGGGACGACCGAGACGCCGCCGTTTTCATCCGTAACGGCGTCGCATTCCAGCGCGAACATGAACCCGCCGTCTGAACAGGCAAGCAGAAGATCGGTGGGTCTGTAATTAAGCTCAGCCTGCGTGACGCTGTGCGTTGCAAGCTCGTTCCCCTTCCTGTCGAAAAGAGTTATCTCCATGCCTTTTTCACTGCGCCTTTCGACCAGGAAGCGGTCGCCGAACGCGGCGCAGCCGCCCATGTTGCAGCCGTTAAGGATATCGTTTTCAACGATCATTCTGTATTCATCCGGAACGACGCCGACCTCCTCCGCCTTGGAAAGCTCATCCATAGCAAAAGGATCGGTCTTTTTTTCGGCGCATCCTGCGAGGCACATAAGCATGAGCATCGCGAAAATCAAAGCAAATATCCTTCTCATTCGTGTTCTCTCCTTTTTCCCCCGGCGACTGCGATCAGATTCCATATTGTAATTATACCATGCCGCATGCCCTTTTGCAAATCCCGCGCCGTTTGATATTGAGCGGCAGGGCAAAATATGCTATAATCCCCTTATCAAAAGAAGGACGGTGTTTTATGCGCGGGATAAACGCCTATCACAATTCAAGGGAGCTCGGCTTCAGATCGCCGTTCGGCGCGGTCAGATGCGGGGATGAGATCACGCTTCGCCTGCACGTATGGGGCGCCGCCGCAGCCGAAGCGCAGGTCGTTTTGCGCACATGGAACGGATACGAGGACTTTTACGGCGGGACGAGCCGGATCGAAAACTCCACCCGCGTTTTCGAGTTCACGGTTAAAGCGCCCGATAAGCCCTGCGTGCTCTGGTACAATTTCCGCGTTTCGGACGGGAACGAGCTTTATTACGTCGGCGCGAGAGACCGCGCGCTCCGCTCCGGCGAGGGGAAGCTTACGAAGGAGCTTCCGCACGATTTCCGCATAACCGTCTATGACAGGGATTTCAAAACGCCCGAGGGCTTCAAGGGCAGTATCGCCTATCAGATATTCCCCGACAGGTTCTTTAGGGGCGAATACCCCGGCGCCTGTGAGGGGACGGCGCATCACCGCCGCCTTGGGCGCCGCGTGACCGTGAAGGAATGGGGCGAGGAGGTCGACTACCTTCCCCGCGCGGGTGAAAAATACTATTCCCCGCAGGATTATTACCTCGGCAATTTCAGGGGCGTCGCCGACAAGATACCGTATCTTAAATCGCTTGGCGTGGGCGTCGTCTATATGAACCCGATATTCGAATCGGCATACAACCACAGATACAGCATTTCGGATTACATGAGCGTAGATCCGCTCCTCGGCACGGAGGAGGATTTCCGCGCCATGGTCGGCGCGCTCCACGCAAGCGGCATAAAGCTGATACTCGACGGCGTTTTCTCCCACACTGGGGACGACAGCATCTATTTCGACCGGTACGGGAATTACGGCGGGGGCGCCTTCGGCAACAAGGCGTCCAAATACCGCGAATGGTACGATTTCGCGCCCAAATACAAGCACGGGTTCCGCTGCTGGTGGGATTTCGAGACCCTGCCCGAGGTGGAGGAGCTTACGCCCTCCTACATGGATTTCATAGGCAAGGTCATTGAAAAATGGATCGGGCTCGGCGCAGACGGCTGGAGGCTGGACGTTGCGGACGAGCTGCCCGACGAATTCATAAAATTCCTGAGGAAGCGCCTTAAGGCGATCGCCCCGGATGCGATACTGATAGGCGAGGTCTGGGAGGATGCGGCGCTCAAGAAGGACGGCTTCGGCACGCGGCGCGAGTACGTGAACGGGCTGGAGCTTGACGGGGTGATGGATTACCCGTTCTCCGACGCGGCGCTCGATTTCCTTTTGAACAGGATCGATTCCGCGGAGCTCAAGGCGCAGCTCGGCGCGCAGCTCGAGGGGTATCCCTCCGATTTCATGCGCGCGCAGCTGGGGCTTTTGGGCAGTCACGATATGCCGCGCGTGCTTTCGATACTCGCCGGCGGTCCGAGAAAGAACGTTTGGACGCGCGAGGCGCAGGCGGCGTGGAAGCCCTCTGCGGAAAGCATGAGGCTCGCGAAGAAAAAACTGATGCAGGCTTCCGCGCTGCAGTTCGCAATGCCGTTCATGCCCTGCGTCTATTACGGGGACGAGGCGGGCATGACGGGTCTCGCCGATCCCTTCTGCAGGAGGCCCTATCCCTGGGGGAACGAGGACGGCGAGCTGATGGAGCACTACCGCTTAATTACCGCGGCGCGCGCGGGAAACGCCGTGTTCAGGACGGGCAATACATCCTTCGCCTCCCCCGACAGGGACGTTTTCGCCGCCGCGCGGACCGGCGAGGGCGAAGCGGCCGTCATCATAAACCGCGGCGGGGCGAAAAAAGTCCGGCTCGATCCCTCCGATTTTTCCGAGGGCGAGGCGAGGCCGCTCCTTTCGGGGACGTATTCCGTACTGCCCGGGGGCGGCGAGCTCACTCTCAACGGCTTGCTCGAAGCCGAGATCGGCGCGAACGGATACCTGCTCCTCATAAGAAAATGAAGGTTGCGCTCCCATAAAAAAAAGGTTATAATAATATGATGGTTTATCGATTCGGCTCAAAAGCCGGGAAAGGCCGCCCGTAAACGGGCGTCGTGACGATATGGAAAAGTATTTTTATAAGCTCCACGGGCTCGGGAACGACATGATCGTGCTCGACGACAGGGACGACGCGATCGCCCCGTCCGAAATGCCGCGCGTTGCGAGGAAGCTCTGCAACAGGCGCACGGGCATCGGCGGCGATTGTCTGCTCGTCGCAAAAAAGACGGACGCCGCGGATATCGCCATGCTGGTGTTCAACAGCGACGGGACACAGGCGCAGATGTGCGGCAACGGCATCCGCTGCTTCTCCCGCGTGGTGTACGAGGCGGGCTGGATCCCCTTCGACGGGTTCTCGGTCGACACGCTCTCCGGCATTAAGCGCCCGCAGCTCCTCCTGAAGGACGGCGAGGTCAAGTCCGTGCGCGTCGATATGGGCGTGCCCTCCTTCCTGACTGGTGATATCCCCATGGATATCGATATGGAGGAGTTCATTAGGCAGCCCATCGTTTCCGCCGACCGCGAGTTCATCGCGACCGCCGTCAACACCGGCATACCGCAGCTCGTCGTATTCGTCGACGACGTAAGGTCGCTCGATCTGGAGAAATACGGTCTGCCGCTCGAGCATCATAAATTCTTCCCGGAAAAGACCAACGTCTCCTTCGTCGAGATAGAGGACAGGCGCACGGTAGTGCTCCGCACCTGGGAACGCGGCTGCGGAGCGACGCTCTGCTGCGGCACGGGCGCGACCGCCGTCGCGGCGGCCTGTATGAAGTCCGGCCTGACCGACAGGATAGTCACCGTTAGGGTGCCCCTCGGGGCGCTGAGGATCGAGTGGGACGGAACGAACAACATATACATGTCCGGCCCCGCGGAAAAGGTTTTTGAAGGAAAAGTACTTATTTAAGGAGAACAGCGATGCATTACACTTACAAGACCTCCGGCACCTGCTCCACGATGATCGATTTCGATATCGTGGACGGCAAGCTGCACAACATCGTTTTCACAAACGGCTGCAACGGGAACCTTAAGGCCATCGGCAGCCTTCTCGAAGGCGCGGATCCCGGATTTGCCGTTGAAAGACTCGAAGGGATAAGCTGCAGCGGCGGTCCCACCTCCTGCGGGGATCAGTTGGCAAGGGCTATCAAGCAGGCGATAAATGGCTAAATCAAAGGGGAATTCAAATCCGCTCGGCACAGTCCGCCGGTCCATATGGTACGTGCTGCGCACGGTGCTTATCGTGAGCCTTATTTTGGGCGGCGCTTTTGCCGTTTTCACGGAGGGCATGTACATAAGCAATATGTACATAATCGTGACGGAGGGCATGGCGCTTCGCGCGGAGACGATATTGAACAAGGGCGGCGAAGCGGATCTTTCGCAGTATTTCACGGCCGATTTCATTCAGGAGGACGAGCTTCTTGAAAGGAACCCGTACTCCGATTACGCGGTCGACAATTTCGACTATCGCTATTCCATAAAGGGCGTGAGCGTACTCCCCTGGGCGAAGAACGGCAGCGTTACATACGTTGAGCGCATACCGATAATCACCGCCTCCCCCATTTCGGATGAGATCACCGCGCCCGTTCCCGCATGGGTGCCGATGGTCTACAAGGTGATTCTTGTAAAGCAGGACGGCCGTTGGCTGATAAACAGCCTCGAGGTCGTTGAGGAAGCCCCCGCGGAGGAGGTCCGTCCGACTCCCGATTACAGTCAGTTAGAGGGACAGAACCATTAAAGCGCCTCTTCCCATATTTCAAAAACACAGCGTGCCCGTGGTGCTTGCGCCGATGGCGGGAGTTACAGACGCCGTATTTCGCCGTATTTGCGCGGAACACGGCTGTGACTTTACGTACACGGAAATGGTAAGCGCCAAGGGGCTTTTTTACGGCGGAAGGAAGACGCGCTCGCTCATTTCGGTTTCCCCTGCTGAAAAGCCCTGCGCGATACAGCTTTTCGGGAGCGAGCCCGATATCATCTCCCGCATGGTGAAGGAGCTTTACGAAGACTTCGGCTCCGATATCTCGATGATAGACGTCAACATGGGCTGCCCCATGCCGAAGATCACCTCCAACGGCGAGGGCTCCGCGCTGATGCTTGACGTGCCCAAGGCCGCCCGCGTGATGGAAGCGGCGGTCAACGCCTCCCCCCTGCCCGTGAGCTGCAAATTCAGAAAGGGCTGGGATGAAGAGCACGTCAACGCCGTTGAATTCGCACGCGCGATGGAAGCGGCGGGCGCTTCGCTCGTGACCGTGCACGGCCGCACGAGGGAGCAGCTCTATCACGGCGAGGCGGATATCGGAATAATCGCGGAGGTCGTAAACGCCGTAAAGATACCCGTGCTCGGCAACGGGGACGTTTTTTCCGGCGAAGCGGCGAAAAGGATGCTCCGCGAGACCGGCTGCGCAGGCGTGATGGTCGCCCGCGGCGCGGAGGGGAACCCCTTTATTTTCGAGGAGATACGCGCGGCTCTCGACGGGACGGAGTACGTTCCGCCGACCGACCGCGAGCGCATGACGGAGGCGATCCGCCACGCCGAGGACTTCCTTAAAGAAAAGGATCCGAAGCTCTTTCCCGAATTGAGGAAGCATATGTCCTGGTACACGAAGGGCATGCGGGGCGCGCTCGATTTCAGAAGAGCGGTGAACACGGCGAGAAGTCCCGAGGAGATGCTCGCGCTTTTATACGATTATCGTGAAAAGCTTTCATAAAAAAAGCATTTTTGTGCTTGACACGGGGTGCCCGTGTGCATATAATTCATACGCGGGCAACCGCTTAAGGTAAAGATCAATCGAAAGGAACCACATAAAATGGCAGAAGTTTATTTGACTCCGGAAGGAAAGAAAGAGCTTGACGATAAGCTTGCGTATCTGAAGAACATCCGCAGGACCGAGATCGCGGAGCTTATCAGCGAAGCGCGCGCCCAGGGCGACCTTTCCGAGAACGCCGAGTATGACGCCGCCAAGGAGCTCCAGGCAAAGAACGAGTACGAGATCGCCGAGGTCGAAGCGATGCTCAAGAACGCCATCGTTATCGAGGGCGCCGCGAGCGACGCGAATACCGTCGCGGTAGGCGTTACCGTTATGCTCCGCAACCTTACCGCCAAGAAGGACGTCGAGTATCAGATCGTCGGCGCGGCGGAGGCGGATCCCCTCAAGAAGCGTATTTCCAACAACTCCCCCGTCGGCGCGGGCCTTATCGGCCACAAAGTCGGCGAGACCGTTGAGATAATCACTCCGGGCGGCCCCGTCAATTTCAAGATCAAGGGCATCAGGGGCTGACAGAAGCAAAAAGTAAAGCCGGTTCCAAAGGGTGCATTCACTTAAGGAGATGCAGGTTTTCAGCCTGAAAAAAGTCAACGTATAAAAAGATATCCGGGGATAGCTCATATCCCCGGATTTTTTTATTTCGGCTGAAAACCGCGAAGCGTCTCAAAAGAGGAGATTTTTGCGCCATGCAAGGCGAAAAGCGCAGTAATACTCGGAGAGTCTTTCGAGCATTTTCAACGCAGCAGGGCGCAAAAAGATACCTTTTGAGGCTGCATATCATTAAGTGAATGCG
>CAMZAY010000050.1 GCA_947304365.1 uncultured Clostridia bacterium
CCTGAAAAAATCTTTGCAGAGCCAAGAAAAATCGTTGATTATTCCGCCCGGCGTGATATAATGTAAACATGGATAACCGCAAGATATCATTTGGAATTTCATTAAAGAACGCCGGCGCGTGGGTCTCCGCGGCGCTGATGCTCGCCGCCGTGCTGCTCCGCATCGTGCTCGCCGCGAATAATTGGCTCGAAACGCCGCTCAGGACCGAAAGCGCGTTCAACGGCTGGGCGCTCGTGCTGCTGTGCATACTGCCCGTTATCGCCGCTGTCGCTTTCTCTGCCGAGCTTATCGGCCACGGTAAGGACAGGCTCTATAAAACGAGCTTCCCCGTGCTTTTGGGCGCGGGCTTCTTCATCGCAAGGATCAGCTGTATGTTCGCCGATCCCGCCTGCGGCGAGGTAACGCATTGGTGGCACCTTGTGCTTTGCATACTGCTTTATATCGCCGCCGCCGTGATATGGGACCTTACCGTAAACGCGTACAGGATAAGGACGAAGCTCCCCGCCGTGCTCGTATTCCTGCTCCCGCTGATCGTGCATCTTTTCGTGCTCGATATCCCGGCGTGGGTAAAATCCGGCGCCGATACCCCCGCCCTCGTTAGGGAGATATCGATACTCCTCATGATGGCGTCGCTCGCAGCGGCCGCCATATTCATGAAGAAGTACTCGTCGGAGAAATTCCGTCCCCGCCGCGGCGACAGACCGGACGGCCGCCTTGTAAGGTCGCTCGATCCCCTTAACGGCGTCGCGATATACATAATGCCCAACCGCAACGGCGCCGCGGTCTATTTCAGGGACACCCTTGAATGCACCCGGCTTGAGGAATACATCAGGAAAAAGAGAGCGGAGGGTCTCGACGGCTTCGGCACGATGCACGCCATAGCCGCCGCGTACGTGCGCGTCATTTCGCAGCGCCCCGCCTGCAACCGCTTCATCAGCGGGCAGAAGATATTCACCCGCGACGGCGAGATGGAGCTTTCGATGGTCGTAAAGAAGGACATGACCGCCGAAGCGCCCGAAACGATAGTCACCGTCTATTTCTCCCCGGAGGACACCGCGGAGGACGTCTACCGCAAGTTCAACGAGCAGGTCGTCGAGGCTAAGAACACGCCCCTCGATTCCGGCTTCGACAAGCTTGCCGGCCTCGTCAACGCGGTTCCCGGCGTGGTCAAGAAATTCCTTATCTGGTTCCTTAAAACGCTCGATTACTTCGGGCTCCTCCCCCGCTGGCTCATGCGGCTCTCGCCCTTCCACGGCTCCGTTTTCGTGACCGCGCTCGGCTCGCTCGGCGTGCCTCCCGTGTTCCATCACCTGTATGATTTCGGCAATATCCCCGTGTTCATCGCCTTCGGCGCACGGCATACCGAGACCGAGACCGGCGAGGACGACGCACCCGTGCACAGAAAGTACGTCGATTACACGATCGTCATGGACGAGCGCATCTGCGACGGGTTCTATTACGCCTCCGCGTTCAAGCTCTTCCGCCGCTATCTAAACAACCCGGAAAAGCTCGATCAGCGCCCGGATAAGATCGTCGAGGACGTGTATTGATACGACAACATTAAAAGCTCCCCTGCGGCACAACCGCCCATGAGGAGCTTTTTTTGACGTCATTTTGAAAATACATTTTTCCGTTTCGGCGAGGGGACCGCGGGATCCCGACAAAAATACCGGGGATGGAGCCTCCCCGGTATTATTATGCCTGTTCTCATTTATAGTTTTTCAGTTTCCCGAGCGCCCTGTCGTCGAACTCGACGAGGCGGGCGTTCCCGGGTATCAGGTCCTTGATATCGGTAAGATCCCTGCCGATGACCGCGCCGCGAAGGTAGCCGATCACCGCGCCGTGGCAGACGACGAGCGCCGTGCCCTCCTTCGCCTCGGGAAGGCTCAGTATCGCCCTTCTCGCGCGCTCCATCACCTCGCGCCCGGTCTCCCCGCCGTGGGCGTTCGACCCGGCAAGGCGGATGAGATAATCCGCGTACGCCTCGGGATAGAGGCGCGCGCATTCGTCGAAGGTGTGCCCCTGGAAGCAGCCGAAGTATATCTCCTCCACGCCGCCTATCACCGTGGGTTTAAGCCCAAGGGTATCGCCTATCATGCGCGCCGTTTCGTACGCGCGGGAAAGCCTGCTCGTATAGAGCGCATCGAATTTCATGCCGCGGTCCTTGAGCCATACGCCGAGCGCCTCAGCCTGGCGGACGCCCTTTTCGTTGAGCGGCACGTCGAGCTGCCCCTGGAGCCTTTTCTCCGCATTATAGCTTGTCTCCCCGTGGCGGACGAGATACAGCATTATTCCTCCTCCGGCTCATACGGGAAGGCGGGCATCATCGAGAGCTTGAACAGATTTAGCTCATGCTTCCTGTCGATAAGCGCCTTTTTCTCCTCCGGTATGCAGACGCCGGTCCTTATATAGCGGTCGAGCGTTTCGTAGGTGAAGCCGAGGTTATCCTCGTCGGTCAGGCCGGTGAGCCCGTCCGACGGCGCCTTTTCCACGATGTAGCCGGGCAGACCCAGCTCGCGCCCGACCTCTATGACCTCATGCACGGTGAGCTTGGCGAGCGGCGAAAAATCGCCCACGGAATCGCCCCAGCGGGTGGAATAGCCGACCCAATCCTCCGAAAGATTGCAGGTGTTCGCAACTCGGCCGTTCATGCTCTGCGAGACGGCATAGAGCGCCGTCATCCTGAGGCGGGGCGCCATGTTGATCACCGTCTGGCGGGAAAGCTCGCCCGCGCCGCCGGCCTTCAGGGCGGAGCTCACCTCATCGGAGAGGGCGCCGAAGGCTTCCTTTATGTTTACGGTGAAGGGACGGATGCCGAGATGCTCGATCAGCATTTCGGAATAATTTATATCGGGCTGAGCGCCGTTGGGCATCATTACGCCTATCACGCGCTCGGGCCCCAGGGCTTTGGCGCAGAGCGCGGCGGTGACGGAGGAATCCTTGCCGCCCGAAATGCCGATGACCGCATTGCAGCCCTTGCCGTTCACCTCAAACCAATCCCTTATCCATTCCACTATCCTTTCCGCCGTGCGGGCGGGATCGAAGGGCTTTCTTTCCATATCCTTTTCCTTTCCGTGTTTTGATACACATTCCCGAATAGACAAAATGGCCTCGCTTTCGAGGTCATTTTGCTTCATGTTCTTTTAGTTCATGCCGTAGCGCTTCTTGAACTTATCTACACGTCCGCCGGTATCGACGAGCTTCTGACGGCCGGTGTAGAAGGGATGGCACTTCGAGCAGATTTCGACCTTGAGTTCGCCCTTGACGGAGCCGGACTTGAAGGTCTCGCCGCAGGCGCAGCGGACGATGCTCTCACCATACGCAGGATGGATATCCTTCTTCATTTTGAATCTCCTTGCTTTGATCGGTGCAGGGCGAGTAGCCGCCCTCCTGCCGCTTATTTGCGGGGGGACGAAAAATCAAGCGCCCCACATAAATCCGCAAGGTGTATTATAACCCCTGGCTTTATAAAAATGCAAGGGGTTTTTAAAAAAAATCCCAATATATTTTTGGGTTTTTGGGCGCTTGCGGGCGTGGTGCGCAAGATATTGTGTGCTCCGTCCCGCTTGAGTCTTTTCCCGCCGCGTATTATAATGAGCCTGCCGGGCAATGTGACGCGCGGCGGTCATTTTCCGATATTAAGGGTGAAGGTCATTTGAACCCCCGGGAGGACAGGACTACGGAAGACGCTGAACTCATCCGTCTCTTTTTGAAGCGGGACGAAGCCGCTCTTAAAAGGACAAACGAAGCATACGGCGCGCGCCTTAAAAGGCTCGCCAAGAGGCTCCTTCGCGATGATTATGCCGCGGAGGAATGTGTTTCCGACGCGCTTTTCGAGGCATGGAACAGCATCCCGCCGAACGAGCCCTACGGACATCTCTTCGCCTATATCGGCAGGATCGTCCGCTGCCGCGCGATAGACCGCGCCGAGCGCTCCGGCGCGCAGAAGCGCAGCGCCGTGCTCGTGGAGCTCACGCATGAGATAGAGGAAGCGATCCCCTCCCGCGCGAGCGTCGAGGACGAGGCTTCGGCAAACGAGCTCAAGCGCCTGATAAACTCCTTCCTCGCCTCCCAGCCGAAGGAGAAGCGCGATATCTTCGTATTGAGATACTGGTTCATGGAGCCGGTAAGGGATATCGCAAACAAGCTCGGCAAGAGCGAAAGCGGCGTCAAAATGACCCTGCTGCGCCTCCGGGGAGAGCTCAAGTACCACCTTAAAAACAACGGCTACGAAGTCTGAAAGGAATATGATATGAAAACGGATAAACTCAAAGCGATGGGCGATATCGCCCCCGAATACGTAAACTCCGCCGCTGAGCTCAAAAAGAAAAGGCGTCCCTTTATCGGAGCGGCTGTCGCCGCCGCGGCGCTGATCGCCGTCGGCTTAAGCGCCTTCCTCGCCGCCCGCGCGTTAAGGAAGGATGATACCGACGAAAAGACCGTCTCCTCCGATCCGACCACCCGGCCCACGGAAACGGTCTCCGAAGCGCCGACCGAAGCGCCCTCTCCCGCGCCGACCTGGCCCGCATTCACACCTCTGCCGCTCGACGTTCCCATGATCGTTCCGACCATGACGCTGCCCGACGGAGTAAGGGCGTCCTTCGCCTCCGTCCCGGATACGCCGAAATATCCCAGCTCTAAATATTTCGATTATCGACTGATGCTGAGTGACAGCGCGTTCTATGCGGGAAGCTCGCTCACCGGCTTCTACAACGCGACGACGGCTCAATTCCTGCTCTCCGGCGAGAAGGACCAAAACGCAGTTTATTCGCCGCTCAACGTGTATATGGCGCTCGCCATGGCGGCGGAGACAGCGGACGGCGAAACGCGCGAACAGCTCCTTGACCTCCTCGGCGCGCCCGATATCGGGTCCCTGCGCGAGCAGGCGAACAAGCTCTTCATCTCCAACTATTTCGATAACGAGGCGCTGATTTCCCTGCCGGCGGCTTCGCTGTGGATCGATAACGGCGCGTGCCCCTATATCAAGGAAAACACGCTGAAGACCCTCGGCGAGATCTACCACGCTTCCTCCTTCACGGGCGAAATGGGCGATCCCGAATTCACAAAGCTTTACCGCGATTGGCTGAACGGGCAGACGCACGACCTTTTGAAGGATCAGGTAAACGAGCTCGAGCTGAACAGCGAGGATCTGATGCACATACTGACCACCCTGTATTTTAAGACGAGCTGGGCGAACAAGTTCTATGAGGGGAACAACACCGTCGGGACGTTCCGGTCCCCCACCGGCGACGAGCAGGTGACCTTCATGCACGGCGGCGCCGAGTCGTATTATGAGCTCAACGGCTTCACCATGGTCCATAAGGGCTTGAACGAAAACACCGGCGTGTGGTTCGTGCTCCCCGACGAGGGCGTTTCGCTTGAGGACGTCGTTAAGAACGGCGAGGCGCTCAACGCTATACTCACCGACCCATATGATGCTCAGGTCCAGGGCGCCGTCGTACATCTCCATATGCCCAAGGTGGACGTCGAATCGACGCTCGATCTTGAGAAGGGGCTCAAAAACCTCGGCGTTACGGATTGCTTCGACCCCTCCGGCGCGGATTTCAGCCCGCTGACCGATCTTGAAGGCGTTTACATCTCAAGCGTCACCCACGGCGCGCGCGTCATTATGAACGAGGACGGCGTTGAAGCCGCCGCTTACACGGATATCGGCTATGCCGGCGCCGCCGAGCCGCTGTGCATCGTCGAATTCACCCTCGACCGCCCGTTCATGTTCGTAATAACCGGCATGGACGGCACGCCGCTCTTCATCGGCACGGTGTACCACCCGGGCGCATAAGTCTTGCCTGCAGGAAAAAAACGTTGTATAATAAGCGCAGAAATATCGGGAGGCCGATACGGATGCGCTTATTTATTGCGATCGAAATATCAAACGATATGCGGCGGGAGCTTGCCGGCATGTCCAAGTCCCTGAAGGGGCTTTCCTCCGGCGGCAGGTTCGTGCCGGTCGAGAATATGCACGTGACGCTGCATTTCATAGGCGAGTCGGACGACCTTGCCGGCGCCGTTTCCGCCATGCACGAGGCGTGCCGCGACATCCGCCCGTTCACGCTGACGCTCGGGCATTACGGTTATTTTGAGAAGACGGCCTCCGGCAATCACCGCGTTTCGCTGGTGACGGTCGAGGGGGAGCTTGAGGAGCTCAACGTACTGCACGAGTCGCTTGAGGCGGCGCTTTCCGACAACGGCTTTTTACGCGATCACAAGCGCTATATGCCGCACATAACCCTCGGCAGGAGCGTCGAGCATGACGAGCTTGCCGCGGGCGAGCTTGAACGCACGCCCCTTTCGGCGGGCGTGCTCGTCGCCGGCATAACCCTTTTCGAGAGCACGCGCGTAAAGGGCAAAATGGTCTATACCCCCCTTCACAGGGAGAAGTTTTGATTTTTAGGAGCTTTGATGAAGGCAAAAACGGCGGTATTATCCATAAGTCATTTCATCGTGGACATGGCGTGCGCCGCGCTGTTTTTCGGATACGTTTCCGGGACCGGCGGCGCATGGTACGCCGTGGTCGTTTACAACGCGCTCGCCTTCCTTTTCCAGCTCCCGCTCGGCATTATCGCCGATAAGCTTGACCGCGATCTTCCCTTTGCTGCGGCAGGCTGCGCCTTGGTCGCGGCGGCGTTCATATTCGCCCGCACGCCGCTTGTCGCGGTCGCCGTCGCGGGGCTCGGCAACGGCATGTTCCACGTGGGCGGCGGCATAGAGGTGATGAATTCCTCCCCGAAGGCGGGGCCGCTCGGCGTGTTCGTCTCCCCCGGCGCGATAGGGCTTTTCCTCGGCAAATTCTACGCGGACTTTTTCAGGACCGCATGGTTCATCCCCGTGGGGCTCCTCGTTATCGCGGGCGCGGGCATAATGCTTTGCGGCGTTAAAAAACGCTTCGTTTCGGATAATCCGGAGTTTTCCGTCGATATCCCCCCGCGCCATGCGGTGATGCTCGGGCTGCTGTTCCTCGTCGTGGCGCTGCGCTCCTTCATGGGGTTCACCCCCGCGTTCTCGACGGGCGAATACCTGTCCCCGCTCCCCGCGCTGCTTGCGGGGCTTATACCGGTGCTGCTCCTCGCCTTCGGCAAGGCGGCGGGCGGCTTCGCGGCGGACGCGTTCGGCGAAAAGCCGACGGCTGTCGTATCCCTCGGGCTCTGCGCGATGCTTCTGATAATCCCCGGCGCGCCCGTTATGCGGCTCATAGCCCTGTTTCTTTTCAACATGACGATGCCCTTAACGCTCCACGCCTCGAGGCGCTCCTTAAAAACGCTCAGGGCGC
>CAMZAY010000051.1 GCA_947304365.1 uncultured Clostridia bacterium
GGCGCCGATGGAGTTGATCTCGTTGATGTACTGATCGGTAAAGCTGGAATCATAATAGCCGGGATTCGAAAGATCTTCGCTGTAATGCGGTCCGACGAGCAGCACGTTCATGCTTCCGGTGTTGTTCTTTGTACTCGCTATCCTTTCGGCAGCGGCGGAAACGGTCTTAAGCAGTTTCGCATCCACAGCGGAACGGTGCTCCGAATTGCGCGCCCTGTAATCGTATGCGCAGCACATGCCGTCCACCTTGAAGAAGAAACCGTTGGCGCTCAGATCGCCGAAGCTGTCCTTGTCAACACGTCCGTCTTTGCGGCCTTTGCGGCGAGGAGCTCGTTCTCCACCGCTTCAAGATCCGCCCATACCGCGTCAAGCAGAGCGAGCTTTGCGTTCTCCGCCTGCGCGTCGATGATGCCGCCCGCAAGCGCAGCCGCGGGAATGACGGCAAGCGCCATCAAAACGGCGATCACGATGCTCATAATACGTTTGATTTTCATATTTCTTTTCCCCTTTCGGTTATTGGATATATTTTATCACATCATAACGGGTTTGTCACTATAAAAAAATACGGCGGCGGACTTTTTTTCCGCTGCCGTATGCTCATTTTATTTGTCTGCAGGGATGAGGCCCTTCCTCGTAAGGTCGATCTTGCCGTCGGGCTTGATCTCGATAACGCGGACGAGTATCTCGTCGCCGATGGAAACGACGTCCTCGACCTTCTCAACGCGATGGTTGGAGAGCTTGGAGATGTGGACGAGTCCCTTCTTGCCGGGCTTGAGCTCGACCTGAGCGCCGATGGGCAGTATGTTGACGACCTTGCCCAAAATGATGTCGCCGACCTCGATATCCTTGACGATGGAATCGATGATGCGCTTGGCTTCCGCGGCGGCTTCCGCATCGGTGGAAGCGATGAATACGCGGCCGTCATCCTCGATATCGATCTTGACGCCGGTCTTGGCAATGATGCCGTTGATGGTCTTGCCGCCGGAGCCGATGACCTCACGGATCTTATCGGGATCGATGGTGAAGCGGAGTATCCTGGGAGCGTAGGGAGAGAGCTCCTTCCTGGGCTCGGCGATGCACTCGAGCATCTTGCCGAGTATGAACAGCCTGCCCTGGCGGGCCTGCTCGAGCGCCCTCGTAAGGATCTCCTCGTTGATGCCCTTGATCTTGATATCCATCTGGATGGCGGTGATGCCATCCTTCGTACCGGCGACCTTGAAATCCATATCGCCCATGAAGTCCTCAAGGCCCTGGATATCGGTCATGATGGCGATGTTGCCGGTGGTATCGTCCTTGATAAGGCCCATTGCAACGCCGGCGACGGGCTTCTTTATGGGAACGCCCGCGTCCATAAGGCTCATGGTGGAGGCGCAGATGGAAGCCTGGCTGGTGGAGCCGTTGGAGGACACTACCTCGGATACGAGGCGGATCGCATAGGGGAACTCATCCTCGGAGGGGATCATGGGAAGAAGCGCGCGCTCCGCAAGAGCGCCGTGGCCGATCTCACGCCTGCCGGGAGAGCCGAGACGCTTTACCTCGCCCACGGAGTAGGGAGGCATATTGTAATGATGGATGTAGCGCTTGAAATCCTCCTCGCCGATGCCGTCGAGCGTCTGCCCGTCGCCAAGGGTGCCGAGGGTGGTCATCGTCATGACCTGGGTCTGACCGCGGGTGAACACGGCGGAACCGTGGGTGCGGGGCAGTATGCCGGTCTCGCACCAGATGGGGCGGACTTCGGTCATTGCGCGCCCGTCGGGACGGATGCCCTTGTTGATGATCTTGTCGCGCAGGATCTCCTTCATGAGGTTATAGAGGATGGCGTCGATATCGGCGGCGGAATCGGGGTATTCCTCAGCGAAATGCTCCTTGACGTCGGCGGTGACTTCGGCGGTCCTTGCCTCGCGCTCCTTGCGGTCGAAGGTATCGAGCTGCCAAACGACCTTCTCGCGGGCATACTCTATGACCTTTGCCTTGAGCTCCTCATCGGGAACGTGGATCTCGGGAACGATCTTCTCCTTGCCGACCTCGGCCTGGATGGTATCGATGAACTCGACGATCTTCTTGATATGGGTGTGAGCGAGGAGTATCGCGTCGAGCATCTCCTTCTCGGAGACCTCGTTCGCGCCGGCCTCGACCATCATGACCGCGTCGCGCGTGCCGGCGACGGTGAGGGCGAGACGGCTCTTCTCACGCTGCTCGGAATTGGGGTTGATGACGTATTCGCCGTCTACAAGACCGACGGAGACGGCGCCGACAGGACCCATGAAGGGGGCTTCCGAGATGGAAAGGGCGATGGACGAACCGATCATAGCCAGTATCTCGGGCTGGATGTCCTGCTCGACGGACATGCAGGTAGCGACTACCTGAACGTCGTTATAAAAGCCCTTGGGGAAGAGCGGACGAAGCGGACGGTCGATAAGGCGGCTGGTGAGCACTGCCTTTTCGGAGGGACGTCCCTCGCGCTTGATGAACCCGCCGGGGATCTTGCCCGCAGCGTACATTTTCTCCTCATAGTCACAGCTCAAAGGGAGAAAATCGGCGCCTTCGCGGGGCTGCTTTGCAACGGTGGCGCAGACCAGAAGCGCCGTGCCGCCGCAGGAGATCATTACGGAACCGCCCGCCTGCTCGGCATATTTGCCGGTCACAACGGTGACTATGCGTCCCGCAAGCTCCATTTCGAATGTTCTCTGCATTTTCCTAATGCTCCTTTATATGATACTTTTAGTGTAAACGTTTTTAATGGGAGTATTTTCGGATAAGTCTCTCTTCAAAAGAAAGTGGGTACTCCCGCCCACTTTCCTTTTCGCTGAATATTCGCTTATTTCCTGATGTTAAGAGCAGCGATGATAGCCCTGTAACGCTCGATATCGGTGGACTTCAGATAGTTGAGAAGGCCACGCCTCTTACCGACCATCTTCAAAAGGCCGCGGCGGGAATGATTGTCCTTCTTGTGCTCCTGAAGATGAGCGGTGAGGTGATTGATGCGCTCAGTGAGGAGAGCGATCTGTACCTCGGGAGAGCCGGTATCACCCTCATGCAGAGCATAGGTGGTGATGATCTCGTTCTTGCGTTCCTTATCCATTTTTATCCTCCAAAAAATTTAGTATCCCTGCGGGCTGCGTAAAGCGCCGGAGTAATCGCCAAACGAAGCGGGCAGATCGCCTATGCCACAAACATAGACAATGTATTATAACACAGCCGAAAGATCGTGTAAAGAGCAAAAATCAAGATTATTCGGTATATTTTGACGAGGAGAGCAGGGCTTCCGCCTCCCGCTTATCGCGCGAGATCTGCTCTTTTAACTCCTCTACCGAGCCGAATTTGATCATGGGACGGAGCTTTTTGACGAATACCACCGTCATGGGGCGTCCGTAGCAATCGCCCTCGAAGCCGAGCATATGCGTTTCGACGGTCACGTTCCGCCCGCCGACCGTGGGATTCCTGCCTATCGAAGTGACGGCGGGGTATTTTTTGCCGTCAAGCTCCGCAACGGTCGCGTAAACGCCCTCCTGCGGGAGCTGCCTTACGTCGTATCCCTCGAGATTCGCTGTCGGGAAGCCGATCCTTGTGCCGATATGATTGTGGCTGCCGACCCTGCCGGAAAGCTTCATGCCCTTTATCTGATGCGCCTCGTCGCCGAGCCACACGGTGATGCGCAGCTCGCCGTTCCTCGCTTCGCCGATGCCGAGGAATTCCCCGTGAAGGTACACGCGGAGCGGGATTTCCTGCGGCGCCGCGGCGCATTTTATTGCCGCGCCGTGGATAAGAAGCTGCTCGTTCTTCTTTGAAATGCCGGAGATATCGAGCCTTTTCACATGGCTCACGGCCCTGTCCATGGGTATTACCGCCGTATCGAGCGTGCCGTTTTCCTTCATTTCGCCGAGCTCGGCTATCGAATACGCGTCCTCGAGCGTGAACGCGCCGGAGCGCGTCCTCAAAAGAAAGCCCATATACGCCGGGCAGCCGACCGCGTCGCCTATGTTTTTGCAAAGCGTGCGGATGTACGTGCCCTTGGAGCAGACGATCCTTATAAGGAACCGCCCCTCCCCCGTCTTCCTGATGAACTCGAGCTCATAGACGCTGATGCGGCGCTTCTTTATCTCGGGCGCCTCGGTAAGCTCGCCGCGGCGGGCGAGCTTATACAGCTTTTCGCCGTTCACGTTGAGCGCGGAATAAACGGGCGGGGTCTGCTCGATCTCGCCTATAAAGCCGGGGAGCGCATTTACGAGCTCCTCCTCCGTGACGATCCTGTACGACACGGCTGTGACCGAGCCGGTCGCGTCCTCCGTATCGGTGGCGGCGCCGAAAACGAGCTCGGCAATGTATTCCTTTTGCTTGTCTACCAAAAAATCAAACAGACGGGTCGCCCTGCCGATGCAAATGGGGAGCACTCCCGCAGCAGCGGGATCGAGCGTCCCCGTATGCCCGACGCGTTTTTCATCAAAGACCCGCCTGACGTCCGTAACAGCGTCCGAGGAGCTCATCCCCGGAGGCTTCAAAACACATATAACACCTTCAGCCTTTATCATTCGCCCAACACTTCCGCCGCATCATGCAGCACGTTCGCGATGGTGGTGGAAAGCGACTCGTGCGAGGTAAAGCCCGCCGCGCCCGCGTGACCGCCTCCGCCGTATTTGCCGGCGATCCTGCCGACGTCGGCGCATTCCTTGGAGCGCAGACTGACCTTGAAAGTGCCGTCGCGCCCTTCCCTGATGAATATCGCGATGCGGACGCTCTCAACGTCGCGCACGCTGTCGACGATGCCTTCGCAGTCCTCGTTCGTGGCGCCGTACATATCCATCTCGGCGACGGTGAGCTTGGCAAGACCTATCCTGCCGCCGCCCTCAAGCCGCATATTGGAGAGCACGTGCCCCTGCAGCCTCGTTTTGGAGAAGGGGATCGTCCTGTAAATGTTGCGGTTGATCTCGGTGATATTGAGGCCGTCCTCGAGCATCTGCGCGACCATGCGGATGGCGTCGGGAGTGGTGTTCGAGTAAGTGAGATTGCCCGTATCGGTGACGATGCCGGTATAGAGGCATACCGCGGCGTCATGTCCGATCGGCTTGTCCATGGCGCAAAACAGCTCATAGACCACCTCGCAGGCGGCGGAAGCGTCCCCGCAGATCAGGTTCGCGTCCGCATAGCCCTTGTTGGTGAAATGATGGTCTATCGCCATTGTGTATTCCGCCGCGCGGAAGATATGCTCCGCCTTTTTGAAGCGCTGCATATCCGCGCAGTCGCAGGAAATGACGCAGGGATAGCCAACGGCGTTCTCCGGAAGCACGACCTTGTCCGCATTGGGGAGATAGCCGTAGATATGAGGCACGGGCTCCTCGCAGATGACCTCCGCCTTCTTGCCCATCTCGGCAAGGAGAATGTAAATGGCAAGCGCCGAACCGAGCGTATCCCCGTCGGGCGAAACGTGGGTCAGTATGCTGAAGGAATCATACTTCTCGATGCCCTCTATTATTGATTTTTGTGCCTTTAAGTCACTGATCATCTTTGCCGTTTTCCTTTCGCTCGGCGTCGAGCTTGTTCAGTATCTCGGAGATCCTGACCGAATACTCGATGGAATCGTCCAGCCTGAACTCGAACGTGGGGATGTGGCGGATGTCGATCCTCCTGCCGACTTCCCTTGCGATGAAGCCCTCTGCGCGGTTGAGCTGCGCCACGGTCTCACGGCGGACCTCGTCGTCCTTATCGTACACGGAGATCATGACCTTGCAGAGCTTGAGATCGTTCGTGGCTTCGGCGCGCATGACCGTGGTGAGCGGCGAAATGCGCGGATCCTTCATGTCGCGAATGATCTCGGAAAGCGCCTTCCTGATCTCCTCATTTATCCTGTCAAATCTTTTGAATGCCATTTTTTACCTTTTTCGGAATACCGATTATCGTTTTACCTCTTCCATGACGAACGCCTCGATAACGTCGCCCTCATGGATATCGTTGAAGTTCTCTATGCCGATACCGCACTCGTAGCCCTGAGCGACCTCCTTGACGTCGTCCTTGAAGCGGCGGAGGGAGGATATCTTGCCCTCGTGCACGACTATGCCGTCACGCACTACGCGCACCTGCGCGTTGCGCTGCACCTTGCCCTCGGAAACGTAAGCGCCGGCTATGATGCCCACGCCGGGGACCTTGAAAGTGTTCCTGACGGATATTGTGCCCAGCTGGACTTCCTTGAATACGGGCTTGAAGAGGCCCTTCATGGCGTTTTCGACGTCCTCTATCGCCTGATAGATGACGCGGTAGGTGCGGATATCGACCTTCTCCTGCTCGGAGAGTGCCTTCGCGCCGGAGTCGGGACGCACGTTGAAGCCGATGACGATGGCGTTCGACGCGGATGCGAACATGACGTCCGAAGCGGTGATAGCGCCGACGGCGCCGTGGATGACCTTGACGCGCACTTCCTCATTGGAGAGCTTCTCGAGCGCCTGCTTGACCGCCTCGACGGAGCCGTCCACGTCCGCCTTTATGACGATATTGAGATCCTTGACCTCGCCCTCCGCGATATGGGAATAGAGATCCTCGAGAGAGACCTTGGAGAGCTTCTTCATCTGCTCCGCCCTGATCTTGTTGCGGCGCTCCTCCGCGACGAGCTTCGAGAGCTTATCCATATCGGCGACTATCATTTCGTCGCCTGCGGAGGGGACTTCGTTGAAGCCGAGCACCTCTACGGCGGTGGAGGGACCGGCCTCCTTTACGCGCTTGCCCTTATCGTCCATCATGGCGCGGACCTTGCCGAACGCGACGCCCGCGACGATGGGATCGCCGATGCGCAGCGTGCCGTTCTGCACGAGCACCGTGGCGACGGGGCCGCGGCCCTTATCGAGCTGCGCCTCAATGATGGTGCCCTTCGCCTTGCGGGCGGGATTGGCGCGAAGCTCCAGAACGTCCGCCTGGAGAAGCACCATTTCGAGCAGGGTGTTGAGACCCATCTTCGTCCTTGCGGAAACGGGCACGGTGATGGTGTCGCCGCCCCATGCCTCGCACAGAAGGCCGTGCTCGGTCAGCTGCTGGAGCACGCGGTCGGGATTCGCCTCGGGCTTATCCATCTTGTTTATTGCGACGATAATGGGAACGCCCGCCGCCTTGGAGTGATTGATCGCTTCTACGGTCTGGGGCATTATGCCGTCGTCCCCCGCTACGACGAGGATAACGACGTCCGTTACCTGCGCGCCGCGGGCACGCATGGCGGTGAACGCCTCGTGACCGGGAGTATCGATGAACGTGATCTTCCTGCCGTTGCAGGTGACGGTGTAAGCGCCGATATGCTGGGTGATGC
>CAMZAY010000052.1 GCA_947304365.1 uncultured Clostridia bacterium
TCGAGCACGTTATCAAGCACGCTCGCGCAGAAGGTATCGCCCGCGCCGGTGGTCTCGATGGTGCCGCCCAGCTTGAAGGCGGGGACGAACACGCGGGCGGAGCCATAGTAGCAGTAGCTCCCGTCGGGACCAGCGGTGACGTTGAGTATCTTTATGTTGGGATAGAGCTCCTTAAGGATCGCAGCGCCCTTGTAGAAATCGGTCTCGCCGGTCATGAACTCGAGCTCGTTGTCCGCTATCTTGAGTATATCGCATTGGGATAGGCCCCACGCGATGCATTTCTTGGCGAGCTCAAGGCTCGGCCAGAGAGGCGGGCGAAGGTTCGGATCGAAGGAGATAAGCGCGCCCGCAGCCTTTGCTGTGGCTATCGCCCTTTCGGTCGCCGCTCTCACGCCGTCATGCGTCATGGAGAGCGTGCCGAAATGGAATATGCGGCAGTCCTCTATTATCGAAACGGGCAGCTCGTCCGCGGTCAGCATCATGTCCGCGCCGGGGTTCCTGTAGAAGGAGAAATCACGGTCGCCGTTTTCGAGCTTGTGGACGATGGCGAGGGTGGTATGCACCTCGCCGTCGGTCAGAAGGCCGGTGGTGTCGATGCCGGCGTCCTCCACGGTCCTGCGGAGCTGGTCGCCGTACACGTCCCTGCCGATCTTGCCGATAAAGGCGGTCTTCCTGTTCAGCTTGTTGAGCATTGCGAGCACGTTGCAGGGCGCTCCGCCGGGGTTGGCCTCCCAAAGGGGGTTGCCCTGTTCGCTCACGCCGTTTTCCGTAAAGTCGATAAGCAGCTCGCCCAAGGCGCAAACGTCGTATTTCTTTTCCATTTTCATACCTCTATATCGTATTTTTCAACGTCGATTATCGCCGCGCCGTCCGCCGAGAAGGTGATGGAATCGGCGGTCACGGGGGTGTAGATAACGAATGAAGCCGCCTGCTCGCCGTCGTTGACGAAGAGCTCCAGGCTGTAGCGGTCCATTATTATGCGGAGCTTCAGCTCGTCCTTGGCGGTGATGGGGAAATCGCGCACGTTGACTATATCGTGCGGGAAGCCCGAGCGGGAGCGGTCCACGCGGATGGTGTTGTTTTCCGGCTTGTGGCGGATGGTGGTGACGCGCTCGCCGTCCTTGGCTACGTTCAGCTTGAAGTAGCGGTACATCTGCCTGCTGTTGCCGGGGCGGACGGTGACGGTCATATCTATGAACCTGCCCGAAACGCCCTGAAGGTTCGTTTCGTCGGTTATCATGACTCCCTTATAGCTCACCTTGGTCTTGCGGAAGCTCTCTATCTCCCTCACGGGGTTCTGTATCAGCTTGCCGTCCCTTATCGTCAGCTCTCTTGGCAGCGACATCTGGCCGAAGAACGGGAGCTTCTGCACCTTACAGCCGGAGGTCTCCCAGCTCTGCATCCACGCGATCATAATGCGCCTGCCGTCCTTCGCCTTGAGAGTCTGCATGGCGTAGAAATCCGTGCCGTAGTCGACGGTCTGGGTGTTATCACGCATGAGATGCAGCTTCTCGCGGTCGTAGCGGCCGATTATGCACAGCGTGGAGTTGCCGGGGTGGAACTCAAGGCCCATGCTCGTCATATCCTGCGGGCTCGTGAGCAGGACGTGCTTGCCCTCGAGCTCGAAGAAATCGGGGCATTCCCACATCTTGCCGAACTGGTTGTGGCAGGAGGCGAGCACGGAGGCGAAGCGCCATTCAAAACCGTTTTCGCTCTCAAAGAGCAGTATGGAGCCGCTCTTATCCGCCGCCCTGTTTCCGACCACCGCCCAGAATTTGCCGTCCTCGAACCACAGCTTGGGATCGCGGAAGTCTATTGGGCTGCCGCCCTCGGGAAGATCCTTGGCGTCGAGCACGGGGTTGTGCTCATACTTCACGTAGTCGATACCGTCGCCGACGGCAAGGCACTGGGTCTGCGTGCTCACCACGGAGCCGTTCTTGCGGCGGGTGTTGCGGTTGCCGGTGTACATCAAAAGCTGGCGGCCGTCCGGAAGCTCCGTCGCACTGCCGGAAAAGCACCCGTCCTTATCGGGGTATTCGTCCGGCGCGAGCGCGCAGGGGAGCCTTTCCCAATGGACGAAGTCGTTCGTCTTCACGTGCCCCCAGTGCATCGTGCCCCACTTGGTATCGTAAGGATAGTATTGAAAAAACAGATGGTATTCGCCTTTGTAAACGGAAAAACCGTTCGGGTCGTTTATCCAGCCGACTCCGCCCGTCACGTGGAACCGCGGCTGATCGGCGGGATTCAGATGCTTGAGATACTTGTTCTCAAAATCGCGGGCCTTCTGAAGTTTCGTCTTCATATGAAGCTCCTTTTTGATTTATTCAATACTGCCCGCGGGGCATTTCCCCGCAGGCAGTAAGGAGGATAAAGCCGCTCCGCCCCGCTCTCTTTTCCGGGTCGGAGCCATGAAAAGACCTGAACCGCGGTCAATCGTGATCGCTCAGCTCCTGCTCCGTGCGTTCCCTGTCGTCCTCGCTCATGTGCTTCATGAACACGGCTTCTATGAGATAGCTCGTGATCCACACCTGACCCGCGGGGTACAGTATCGCAAGGCCGGGGATAGCCAGCACGAGCGCCCCGAGCCCTACCACGAGCAGCATTATCGCGATGGAGCGGAGCGGATGCGCCATAAGCAGGTAGAAGCTGTACCTGAGCGAATCCTTGACGTTCGCTTCGAAGCGCGCGCAGTAGGCGAAGAGGAACTGCGCCCACACCACCGCGACGAACAGCAGCACTATAAGGATGCCGAAAATCGCTCCGAGCGGATGACCGTTTTTGATAAGATAACGAATAGTTATTATATCGAACAGCAGGAACAATATCATGCCGAGCATGGGGAGCCATGCAAGGGTGGACCGCTTGAAGTTTTCCTTAAAAGCCTCCCAGAACGTTTTCCAAAGATACCCCTCGCCCAGACGAACGTGATGATAGACCGTTGCGTAAAGCGCGGTGGACGCCGCTCCCATCGTGATGATCGGCGCGGAGAACACGGCCCAGATAACGCTGAGCGCTATCACGTCGAACAGCTTGACCAGCACCATCATCACGGGGTTATCCAGCGAAAAGAATCGTTTCATGAAAGGCCTCCTTCCTCAGCCCATCGTGTATTCGGCAAGATCGGTGAATTCGACCGTGTTGTTTTCGGCAAAGAGGTAGATGCTCCTTCCGCTTATGCCGTACATGCGGACCGTGAGCGCCGCGACGCCGTCCAGATAGAATATGCCCACGGAGCCTTCCTGGATATAGGTGAAGGTGTAGGTCGTGTTGGGTTCGGTATCTGCCGCCGTCTGCGTGATGGGAGTGGCGCCTTCGTTGAAGCTGACGCCGAGGGTATCGTTTGCAAAGGTGATGAGCTTGTACTTATCCTCTCTGCAGTTGTAATCGAACGCCAGGCCGAAGCTGCCGCTGCCGGTGTAGCTGAAGCTGCCCTTGATCATAAAGCGCTCGTAAGCGGTGAACGCCTCTGTATAGCTGTAGAGCGAGCCCGCCTCCAGAGTGGCCTTGGTATCGTCGAAGAGCAGCTCGCGGCGATCGGTGAACGCCTTCTCGATGCTCTCAACGGGCTTGAGCACCAGCTCGCCGTTCACGTTTTCCGCCTGCTGGAGCACAAGATTGCCCGCCCATGCGGAAACCTCGGAAAGCGAGGAGGGGGATTCGCTGCGCCTTGCCCAGCCGACCATATAGCAATCCTCGCCGTTATCCACGTGCTTCGCCGCGTAGAACAGCTCGCCGTCGACGCGCTCGGGCTCCGTATAGGGGCCGTACTGCGAATCGGAGACGGCATACCAGAGGGTATCGTCCTGTCCGGAATAGGTAATGAAATACTTATCGCCCAGCTTGAAGGTATCGCTGCACTCGAGATTCCAGAAATCGCCGGTGGGATCGGTCACTATGACGCCGTTGTATTCGAAACCGTTCAGGTCCTTGGCAAGGGTGAACTTGACCACCCTCGCGATCCCGCCCTGAGCGGCGGTAACGGTAAGCTCTATGACGCCCTTTTCCTCATTATAGTAAGCCTGCGGATCGCGGAAATCGTTCTTCTGACCGAGCTCCGCGGGCGGAATGAGCTCCCAGCCCTCCACCTTTGTGAACGAGGTGGGAGAATCGCCCTGTGCGACCATTATCTTTTCCTTGTATTCATAGGAATCGGAGCTTGCGTGGCCGGTGTAGAAGAAATAATATTTGTCATCCACCTTAACGACAGAGCCCGTTCCTATCCAGCCGTCCTGCCCGCCCGTGCGCGAAGCCTCGAGGATCGGCTCCTGATACTCGGTGTAGCTCAAAAAATCCGTCGTGGTAGCAAGATAGACGGAGTGATTATAGGAATCCCCCGCCTCCTTGAGATAATACATATAATAGACCCCGTCCTCATAATAGGGCATCGGGTCGCCTACGTAGGGCTGGCTCAGGCCGTCCATATCCGGCAGGAAGAACAGCTTGTATTCATAGGCGGCTTCCTGGCTGCCGGGGGTTCGCATGGCCGAAAAATCCTTATCGTAATCGGGGTGCGCGAATTCGATCCCCGCCGTGGGGCTCTTTTTGCCGCAGGCGGTGAAAAGCATTGCCGTCATTGCAAGGATCAGCAGAAGGGATAGTGTTTTTTTAAGCATGGTACCGGGCTCCCTTTCAGAGCGGCGCGGCCGCTCGGACTTTGATCGGATCCGCCGGCGGCGCTTAAAGCGCCGCCGGCAGACGTTGTTTGTGCGTCAGATCAGCCGATCTTCATCTGATAGATGATTATCGAGGTAAACTCAACGGTGACCTCGCCCATTTCGGCGAGAGACTGCGAACCGAACTGGAACAGCAGCTCGAAGTCCATATCGGTTATAAAGGTATCCGTCGTGGTGAAGGTGAAGGTCTGCTCCTCGGTGGTGATGTCCATACCCTCGGAGATGCGGGGATCCCAATTGCCGATGGGGTTAAGGAACAGGCCGCAGGAGACGTTCCTGGTGGCCTTGGCCTTGATCTCGACGGTGTAGTAGCTGTCCGCCTCAAGGGTGAGGGGGTTCTCGCGGTAACCGCAGATCAGCTTGTTGTGCCAATCGACAACGCCGCCCTGATCGATGCGGTAGAAGAACGAACCGTTCTCCGCCCAGATGACGCCGACGCCGAGGTCGTTATCCTCATCCGTGCCGTTGAAGGTGGTCCAGGGGGTATCGGGGTTCTCCGCATTGGGAGTGCCGTTGCCGAAAGCGATGAAATTATCAATGGTCTTTGCGACCTCCTTATCGCCCTCGAGCTTGCCGAACTCGACGTTGGTGAACCTGATCACGTTCGAGGCGGCGCCGTCGGAGGGATTGCCGATCTGCAGGCGGATGACGGGATCCGCTATATCGCGGTCAGCCGTGAAGGTGCCGTAAACGACGGTATCCTCACCGGCGGGCGCGTTGATCCCATTGAAGTGGACGCGCGCTTCATGATAGAGGCTCGCGCTCTCAACAAGGCACTCGCCCTCCTGGGCGTTCTCGGCGTTCATGGTGAAGCGATAGTAATACTTCACGCCGTTTTCGATGGTGAGATCGCCGAGGCCGAGGTTGGCCTTGATGCTCCATACGCCGCCGTCGGTGGGATAGGCGGTGATGTTCGCAACAGCGGCTCCGCCCTCGAACGCGGCTTCGGCGGCGGCTCCGTCGCCCGCCTCAACGGCAAGGCCTTCGCCGGAGGTGAAGTCGGCGGTGTAAACGGGAGCCTCGTTCTCCTCGCCGGAGATCTCGTAGATCTCGATCTTATCGAAGGTAACGGTGAAGTTTTCGGGAGTGGTATCAGCGGGGTTATCGGGGTTGGGGGTGATCCTGCCGAGGTTGATCAGAAGCTCCGCGGAGCCTTCGCCCTCGCTGGTGAAGGTGAGCTCGAGAGGAGCGACCGCTTCGCCGATACGCACGTTGAACGCGCCGCCGAAGGTCTCCCACCCCTCCGCGTTCTCATTGCGGGCGAGGATGTGGCAATAGGTATCCGCGGTGGACTTTGCCCAGATCTTGATGCGGTAATCCGCGGCCTTGAGGGCAACGCCGCTCTTGGCAAGCTGGATGGCGCCGTCGCCGTCGCCGGGGTTGACTATGTCAAACACGTAGGAGCCCTGCTTGAGCGCCGCTTCCGCGTTTGCGCTCTCGCCGATGCGGGCTTCCCAGCCGTGCGCGTCGGTGACGTCGCGGGTAGAGAAGTCGAAGGTCTTATAGACGGTCGCCTCGGCGGTCTTGCGGGTAACGGTCAGAGTGGCGTAGGCTTCGGCCTTTTCGCCGTCCTTATCGGCGACGGAATAGACGAGCTCGTAATCGCCGGGGTTTTCGGGAACAGCGGAGCCGTTCTGGAAGGTGAGCGCGGGGCTGGACTCAATGGTGATCTTGCCGGTTATGTCGCCGTCCTCGTTATCGGAAGCGGTAACGCCCTCGAGCACGTTGATGGACTGGCCCGCTTCAACGTTCATATCCTTTACGCCGGTGATGGTGGGGGCAGTGTTGCTGCCGCCGCTGCCGCCCTTGCAGGCCGCAAGGCCGAATACCATCATGAACGCCAGCATGAGCGCGATTATCTTACTGAATTTACTCATTTTCATATCCTCCGGTATTATCAGTTGGAGCCGATGAACCTGTCATAGGCGTCCTGATAGACCTTCTTCAAGCCTTCGATATTGACCTTGCCGGAAAGCTCGGACTGGAAGCTCGCCCACTCGGAATCGGAAACGCCGCCGCCAAGCAGCCACTTGATGAGGTTGGCGCGCACGTAGTCGTTGAAGTTGGTCTCATAGTTCGCAAGCGTGTTCAGCTCTTCGAGCGTGAACTGCAGGTTGGGGCAGGGCTTGGTGTTGGCGGGCATGTAGGGGGTGACGTAGGCGGTCAGGCGGTCAAGGCGGAGCTTGGCGCGCGGCTCCATGTTCACCACGTTGTTCCACGCGTAGTCGGAAAGATAGATGATGCCGAGCGGCGCGTTCTGCAGACGCAGCTCGTCGGAGGTGATGCCCTCGGGCAGAGCCTTCTGAACGAGCATGCCCTTCTCATCGCGCTGCTCCTCATATACGATGCCGATGGGGCCGTAGTTGATCTGAGCGGAGATGACGGGATCGTAGTAACGGTCGAAGTAAGCGAGAAGCACCTCGAAATTCGGGCAGTCCGCGAAGATGATCAGCTCGCCGGTGCCGACTTCGGGATTGTTGGAGATGCAGACGGTCTGATCGCCGTTGGGCCCGATGATGGGAGCGCAGGTGATGTAGTTCTCGGGGTTGGAGACGACGGTCTCGCTCTCCCACCAGTAGAAGGCGCCGTAGGTCTC
>CAMZAY010000053.1 GCA_947304365.1 uncultured Clostridia bacterium
ATCGGAAGCCCCCTCATCCGTCATTTCTCCCGCTGGTCGAAATGCCACCTTCCCCACCAAGGGGGGGGAAGGCTGAATAGTCGGCATGCGACCAACCAAAAGGCTTCCCCCCTCCGGGGTGGGGAAGCTCCGCGTAAGCGGTGATGAGGGGGATAAAAAAGGCATTTTTCCAACGAAAATGCCCTCTTTTTTATTCATTATAATATTCTTTTTTCAGAACTCTTCCGCCCAGGTCTTGATAATCTCGAGCGCCTGCTCGTACATGCCGGGGTCGAAATTGACGCTCAGGCTGTAAAGTATGCCGCTGTCAACGACGTAGCCGACGACCAGCTCGCGTGTTTTCCCTTCGCCAATGCCTACGTGGGCGTATTGGCAGAGCTTGCCCTTCGAGGTAACGAACTCCTCATACCCGATCGTACCGGGGTCGTAGTCACCCCAGTCGCCGCCGGAATTGACGGCGCTCCTGTCGCTGTTCTCGGTAAGTATTTCGATCCTTAGCGCGCCGCCGATCCTCGCGTCAGCGGGCGCGTCCGGCGTGACGATATGATTGGCAGATATCTGGATCTCCCTTATATTCCCGTCCTCGTCGCCGTATGCGGAAACAAGCACGGGTTTTGCCGATCCCGTCACGCCGAAAACGGAATCGAGAACGGTCGGCTTAAAGGGCAGGCTCGTGACTTTCAGCTTCCTGAGCCCTATGTAATCCGCCGCCTCGGATAAGGAGGCGAAGCTTTTGCTCCATATCCCGGGACTGACGGCAAAGCTCGAATAGTCGGGCTGGGGAGTGAAAGCCGCATACTGCTGCCGGATAGCCTCGGGCGCCTCGGCGATATCGCCGCCGAATTCGCTCCAGGCGTACCTTTTCAGCTCAAATAAGGCGTTATATCCATGCGTGCCCGTCGTTATCGGGGCGAAACGTCCCTTTGAATACGATATCGCGCCTGCCGTCGCACAGCCGCATATCACGGCGAGCGCCGCCGCGGCGGCTATCCAGCGAAGCTTCGCCTTCCTTGTGACGGCGGGCTTTTTGTATGCCGTGTTCAAAAGCTCCGGCTCCACGCCGTTCAGCGCGGTAAGGATATCCTCTCCGTTCATAATATGAAACCTTCCTTTTTCAAATACTTTTTGAGCTCGTTCCTCGTCCTGAACAAAACGGATTTCACCTTTCCCTCGCTCATGGAATACCGCTCGGCGATCTCCTTTACGGAAAGCGCGTACCAGTACCTCTGCACGAACACCGCGCGTTTTTCGTCGCCGAGTTTTTTCAAAAAACCGTTGAGGAGCCGCGAAAGCTCCGCCGCTTCCGCTTCGCCCGCCGTGTCACAGGGGGAGGGGAGCACGCTTTCAAGCTCCTCCGTAAGCTCCACCAAAACGGCGCTGCGCTTTTCGCGCCCCAAAGCCTTCGCTCTGTTCAGCGCGGAGGCCCTCGCGATCCTCGCAAGGAACGCGAAAAGGTAAGTCCGCGGCTCGTGCGGGGGGATGCGGTTCCATGCCTCGAGATACGCGTCGAACTCACATTCCTCGGCGGCGCCGGCGTCGCCCAGAATACGCATGGCGACGGAGCGCAGGGCGGCGCCGTATTTTTCCTTAACGGCGCCGATCGCGGCTTCGTCCCGCTCAAGGAACAGATCGACTATCGTGCTGTCGTCCATGCGTTTTCCTCCGGACAGTTAAAGGTCCCTTCACCTTGATAATCAACTTTTTTCGCGGAAGGTTTCAAAAAAAGCCCGGGAAACCCCCGGGCGGATCTATTCATTCATTAAAGCTCGAACCTGACCTGATCCTCGCTCTCGGTCTCCTTATAGGGATCGAGCACGAGCACGCGGTCCTCGCCCAGCGTGTACTGATAGATGAACACCTCGCTGTCGTTCAGCTTGTGGATCTTGCAGTCCTGGACGGTCGAAACGAAATTCGAGCAGTCGTCGACGTCGATGGTGGAATTCGGCGTCTTGTAGTGCATCGGGATGACGACGGAGGGCTTGAGCGAATTTGCGAATTCGCGCGCCTCCATATAGTCGAGGGTGTACTTGCCGCCGATCGGCACGAGCAGCACGTCGACTACGCCGATCTCGGAGAGCTGTTCCTTGGTGAGCTGATCGCCCACGTCGCCCGCGTGCAGGAGCCTTATGCCGTCTATCTCAAAGAGATACATTATCACCGTGCCGCGCTTTGCGCCCTGCTCCTTATCGTGAAATGCGGGGAAGCCGATGACGTGGATCCCGCCGACGTCATATTCGCCCGCGCCGTCGATAACAACGGGCTCGCCCGCGGCGGCGGCGGTGTAGCAGTGATCGAAATGCCCGTGGCTGACGGTCACGGCGCCGCACTCGATATCGTGAAGGCGCGCGCCCACCTCAGGCGCAAAGGGATCGGTGAGGACGGAATCCCCGTTCTCCGAAGTCAAAAGAAAACATGAATGGCCATACCATCTGATCTTCATATCTGTCACTCCATTCTTAAGGTTATTGTTCTTGACGCCTCGTAAAGCGAAACGGCCATGGCAAGCGCCGCGCCGCCGCTCAATTCAAAAGCCCCGTTCCCGTTCAGACCGTCGAGCCTGCCGCGCTCCGCAGCTTCGCCCGCTTCCTTAAGGGCCACGTTCAGCGACGAGGGCGAATCCGCCGTAAGGCAGTGCCACAGCGCGCGCCGCGCATCGGGGGAGACGGGCACGGTAATATCGCCGCCCCTCTGCCGAAAAATATCCAGCAGCCGGGCGCGTATGAACCCGAGCCCCTTGAAAAGCTCAAATTCATCGGGGGGGAGGAACGCCGCCGCATCCGCGCGCGATACCGCGCCGCGGGCAAATCGGCAAAGCGCCTCGTCCCTGATCCGAAGCTCCAGAAAACCGGAGCTCATGCGTGCCGATGAAAACAGGGGGAAGCCGTCCATACTTACCCCATTTTTGATATTATATACCATGCGCTCATCCATGTCAAGCCCGTATTTGACGCCGAGGGGAACGGCGATATCGGCCCGGCTCCCGAAAAAGCCGGGATCGTCCGCCGAGCATTGCGGACAATACTCCCTCAAAACGGGCAAAAGCGCGTCGATTATACTTCGTTTAAGGCTCATTTCTCCTTTGAATTTTCGGATTTTTCCTGCTTCGCGGGGACGACCGCCGCAGTCTCCTTATTGGGCTTATCCTTCTTCTTTTCCTTCTTGGCGGGCTTATCCTTCTTATCCTTCTTCGCCGTTTTCTCCTTGGGCTTTTCGCCGTCCGCGGGGACGGTCAAAAGCCGCTGCATATTCGCGTGGTGCTTTTCAAACGGGAAATCGTAAGCGAATACGCACCTCTTCTTTGCGAGAAAGGTGAACACGATGACGAACCCCGCAAGCAGCGCCGCGAGCAGTATCGCGGACAGCACGAGGAGCGGCACGCCCTGATCCATCGCGCCGCTGAACGCGGGCGCGCAGGCGGCGATCATAACGTGGGAGAGTATCGCGGGGATGACGGAATTGAGCCTCCACGTGAGGACCGTTTCGACAAAGCCGAGCCCGAGCGCGAGTATGCCGGCGGCAAGGGCGGGCTCCGTCGTGCCCATGCTGATCCTGGTATAGCTGCCGACGATGTAGTAAACGCTGAAGGCGTAAAGCAGCGGAGTGAGCACTACGGCGACGATCGGATGCACCTTTTCGAGGAAGCTGAACACCGCCCCGCGGAACACCGCCTCAAGCACGGCGGGGACGAGCAGTATCAGCATAAGCTTATAGTCGGGAAAGGCGAAATTGCCTGTCGCGTCTTTCAAAAACGCGCGGAAGCCCTCCGCGGAGGCGCTTGCGGAAGCGTTCAGCGCAAGCCCCATCACGAAGCAGGCGGCAATGGATATCAGCGCCGTGAAAACGAGCGCAAGCGGATTGAACAGATTGAATCCGCCCGCGTCGTGCGGGGGACGCACGGTCAGCGCGAAAACGGCGAGCGATACGCACGCGGCGATAATGAACGCCGTCCTGAAAATGGGCTTCACGTTCTCAAGCATGGCTTCGCCGATGCTCTGCTCGATATAGCTCTCGTCCACGGCAATGGTGCCGCTCTCGATCCTTTCAAGGGTCATTGCGCGGACCTTCTTCTCAAACCGCGCGGGTACCGCGAAGAATGGGAAAGTGAACGCCAGGAACATCACGAGCGCCAGCAGGAAAAAGCCAACGGTCTTCAAAATCTTCATCGTAATATCTGCCCGCGAAGAGCCGCGGTACTGCCTCCGGAATAGATTTATGAGCCAATAACATGGGATATACGTTTACAAATAACAATTATAACAAAAACCGGCATTGTTTTCAAGTATGATATCGCCGCGATCGGGACAAGATACCCTTGAAAGAAAAAACGTCAGGAGTGACAGCTTATGAAGGAAATGCCCGATACGAACAGGAAACGGAGCATACGAAGGCTCCGTACAAGGATATTTATGAGAAGGAACGGCGTGTACCTCGGCGCTTTGCTCGCGCTGGTCGTCGTCGCGGGGATCACCGCGGGCGTGCTCGGAATGAAGGAGTCCGGCACGGGCTCCCCGGCGGAAAAGTCGTATGACGAACGCCTTAAGGACGCCGCTTCGGCCACGCCTGCGCCCACCGCGTCAGCCGACGCGCCCCGCAGCACCCGCGCGCCGTTCTTTTCCGCCGAGCCTACGGCGGAGCCCACTCTCATGCCGGATATGACGCCCGCGCCCACCGCAACCGCGGCGCCCGTCCCAAAGGATCAGCCCGCGCCCCCGGTCGACGGGATACTCATAAAGGGCTATGCGATGGACTGCCTTATCTGGTCGAAAACGCTTCGCCAGTGGATGACCCATCCCGGCGTGGATCTCGCCGCGCCGAAGGGGACGGAGGTCAGGGCCGTAATGCCCGGCACGGTAAAGAAGGTGTATGACGACGACCTTCTCGGCACGACGGTGCTGATCGAGCACGAGGGCGGAGTTTCCACGCTTTACGCGGGGCTTCAGAATGAGCCGCCCGTAAAGGAGGGCGACAGGGTAGCGGCGCGCGGGCTTATCGGATACGTCGGCGATACCGCGATATCCGAATGCGCCGACGAGAGCCACCTGCATTTCGAGCTGTGGCTGAACGGCATACCGAACGACCCCGAGAACCTTATCGTGTTCAAGAAAAAAGCGGAATAGCGTCAAGAGCGGAAGGGTGCATTCACTTAAGGAGATGCAGGTTTTCAGCCTGAAAAAAGTCAACGTATAAAAAGATATCCGGGGATAGCTCATATCCCCGGATTTTTTTATTTCGGCTGAAAACCGCGAAGCGTCTCAAAAGAGGAGATTTTTGCGCCATGCAAGGCGAAAAGCGCAGTAATACTCGGAGAGTCTTTCGAGCATTTTCAACGCAGCAGGGCGCAAAAAGATACCTTTTGAGGCTGCATATCGTTAAGTGAATGCGCCCAAGGAGCTTCCTTTTTAAGACGGGAGGCTCTTATTTTATATAATCGCGCACCCCTTGACTTTGAGGAAAAAAGGACTAATATTGTTGTGGAAAATCATTATCTGGAGGTTCGTCACAATGATGCAGCTTTTGGTAATAACGATCGACGACTGCGACGAGTTTCTTGAGACCCTCGCGGGATTAAAGGCGCACGGCATGAACGGCGTCGTCATACAGTCGACGAGTCTTAAGCATGCGCTCCTCAATTCCACCATCGACGCGGCGCCCATATTCGGTTCCCTCTCGAAGGTCGTCTCCAACGATTTCGAGATGAGTCACACCGCTTTTCTGCTTTTGAACGACGATCAGATCGAGCACGCGAAGCGCGTCGTCCGCCGCAACACCGCGGGGCTCGGCAAAAAGGGCGTAATGTTCACCGTGCCCATAACGAGCTTCGAGGGCATCGAGGGAGAATGATAAGATAGCATGTTCACAACTCTGATCATGATCGGGTTCGCCATGGCGGCGGGCCTGCTTCTTACCCGCGTTATGAAGCTGTTCAATCTTCCGAACGTCACGGGTTATCTTATCGCGGGCCTTCTCATAGGTCCCAATTTCTGGAACCTCGTGACCAGGGGCGCGTTCGGCGGTCTCGTAACGGAGGAAGGGCTTAAAAGCTTCGGCATAATCACGAGCGTCGCGCTCGGCTTCATCGCCTTCTCGATCGGCGGCGAGTTCAAGCTCGCCACTATTAAAAAGCTCGGCATAAAGGTCATCATAATCACGCTCTTCCAGGCGACGACGACGGTGCTTTTCGTAATGGCGGCGATGATGTTCGTACGCCGCGACTGCCCGGATCATTTCGTGCCGCGCGCGCTGCTCCTCGGCGCGATAGCCGCAGCAACGGCGCCCGCCGCAACGCTGATGGTCGTCCGCCAGTATAAGGCGAAGGGTCCCGTTACGGAGACCCTGCTTCCCGTCGTCGCGTTCGACAACGCGGTCGGCTTAATCATTTTCTCCGTCTGCTTCGCTCTTGCGGAGGTGTTCGCCGTCGGCGGCAGCGTCACGGCGGAGGCGGTGATACTCGCCCCCCTTCGCGAGATAGGGCTTTCACTCCTTGTCGGAGCCGCGCTCGGAGCGATCCTGTCGCTCATGTGCAGGTTCTTCAAGTCCCGCGATTCAAGGCTCATGCTCATGATCTGCGCCGTTGTTTTCGGCGTTGGTCTTTCGGAGATGCTCGATCTTTCGAGCCTTCTCGTCTGCATGATGATCGGCGCCGTGTTCGCGAACCTTCGCGGCGATTCCATCCACATCCTCACGCATTGTGAAAAGTGGACACCCGCGCTGTTCATGCTGTTCTTCGTCATTTCCGGCGCGGATCTCAAGCTCACCATACTGCCCAAGGTGGGCGTCGCGGGCGTCGTCTACGTCATAGTCCGCGCGATCGGCAAATACACCGGCGCGTTCGTGGGCTCCGCGATAGTCAAGTCCGAAAGGACCGTGCGCGATTACCTGGGTCTTACGCTCCTTCCGCAGGCGGGCGTCGCGATAGGTATGGCGCAGATGGTCGCCGCCTCGGAGGACCTTGCCGTGGTAGCGGATCAGGTCGTTACCGTGGTGCTCTTCGCCACCCTCGTCTACGAGCTCACCGGTCCCATCATAACGAAGGCCGCTCTCCAGGGCGCGGGCGAGATCGACAAGGCTTCGTCGAAGGAGAGACGTCCCATCACGCAGCTCTTCCGCAGGCATAAGAGAAAGAGCTGATACTGTGTGACAGAAAAAAGCACGGCGGAGGGTGCATTCACTTAAGGAGATGCAGGTTTTCAGCCTGAAAAAAGTCAACGTAT
>CAMZAY010000054.1 GCA_947304365.1 uncultured Clostridia bacterium
ATTGCCACAGTAAAGGAGGTACTTATGAGCATTTTCGATAAACTCTTCAAAAAGGCCGAGAACTCTTTGAAAAAAGCCGTTGATACTCCGCCCGCTTTCACAGCAAAGACCGTGGAGGTGACATTCGATAAGCTTCCCAAATGCGTTGACGATCTTAAAGCGCACCCGGCGTCCGCGCTTCACGATCCGTTCGCTGTCGCCGCGTTTGCGATCGCCGCGCTCAACGTTTATCCCGAGGATAAGGATGCCTGCGTCGAGATGATGAATTATTTGAGGGGCCCCCGCCCTCTCTCAAACTATGACGTTATGTTTATAAGGGACAGGTTTATGGACGGGGTCGATTACGTACCGCGCTCCTACTTTGCGGGTTCCTCTCCCGATAACGATTATACCCCTTCCGCCCCCTATACCGTAAAGGTGATGGAGCTTGCTCACAGCAAGGACAATTTCGATCAGGGCTATTTGCGGCTGTTTATCGATTCCTCCGGCGCCGACTCGCCGCGGTACATCGATCTGCGTCATAAGCCCTCCACGGATCAGTGGTTCGTGTGGGAATTCGCCGGTTTCCTGAGCGGCATACGCATCCCAAAAAGCAAGGACGCGTGGGCTTGATCGCAAGGAACGGTCATGAATCTTCCGCATGCTTCGGCAAATGCCGGACATGCGGTTTTTTTATGCCTTGATACTGCCAAAATATGAAAAATATAATCTTTGAAAAATGCTTTGATTCTTTACAGATCAGCGCTTGATATGGTATAATTTATATTTGGGTGTAACCCTGTTTGATTACTATGCATTCTATTATTTCACGGAGGTTTTTGGTATGGAAAATGTTAGAGTTGCTATATGGGGCTTCGGCGCGATGGGTTCCGGTATCGCAAGGATGCTTCTCGGCAAAAAAGGCGTTGAGATCACCGGCGTTTGCGACATGTGGGATAAGCTTAACGGCATGAGCATATTCGAGCGCCTCGGTATCGAGAGGGGCGACCGTAAGGACGTTCTTATCTCCAACGATATCGACACCGTTATCTACAAGGGCGCTGCGGACGTCGCCATCGTCGCGACCGATTCTTTCGTTCCCGCCGTGTTCCCCAAGCTCAAGAAAGTCATGGAGAACGGCATCAACGTTGTCACCACAGCGGAGGAAATGGCCTACCCCAAGGCGCAGCATCCCGAGCTTGCCGCAGAGCTTGACCGTATCGCGAAGGAGAACGGCGTTTCCGTTCTCGGCACCGGCATCAACCCCGGTCTCATGATGGATCTCCTTGCCATCTGCCTCTCCGGCTGCATGATCGACGTTGAGAGCGTTATGTGCAAGCGCGTCAACTCCCTCTCCCCCTTCGGCCCCGCCGTTATGAAGGAGCAGGGCATCGGCATCACCGTCGATGAATTCAATAAGGGCGTTGAGGACGGTTCCCTCGCGGGTCACGTGGGCTTTGAAGAGAGCGCCGGCATGATCGCCGAAGCGCTCGGCTGGAAGATCGACAAGTTCGAAAAGCAGATGGCGCCCATCGTCACCAAGGTCGATCGTCAGGCTCCCTACGGCTTCGCCGCTGCGGGCAACGTCGCAGGCGTCAACATGACCGCCCAGGCCTACGTTGACGGCAAGATGAGGATCGACCTCATCCATCCTCAGCAGATCGAGCCCGAAATGGAAGGCACCCATACCGGCGATTACGTCGTGATCGAGGGCACTCCCGCCATTCACGTCGCCAATACTCCCGAAGTCGAGGGCGGTCTCGGCACCATCGCGATGTGCGTCAACATGATCCCCCACGTCATCAACGCCAAGCCGGGTCTCAAGACCATGATCGATCTCCCCGTTCCCCATGCCATCATGGGCGACTTCCGTGATTATATCGAGAAATAAAAAACCATACGGGAAGCCTCTTTGCGGGGGCTTCCCAATGTACTGTATTTGGAGGTAATATATGGCAAAGAAAGGCGATTGGGTACAGATCCATAATATCGTTCTTCCGCCCGAGGAGCGCTCCTCCGCCCTTCCCGAGGATACGAAAGTCAATCCTCTTGAAATGTGGGTAAAGGGCTATCTTACCGAGGACGCCGAGATCGGCGAAGTTGCGGAAGTGATCACCCGCACGGGTCGTCACACGAAGGGCACCGTTGTCAAGGTCAATCCTTATTTCGAGCATAACTTCGGTTTCTTTGTGCCCGAGGTACTTGAGATCGGCGACCAGGTACGCAAGATCACGTTCGGAGGTGAAGACTGATGGATAACAGCTATGATGCTATAATGGCGCGCAAAAACGAGATCATAAAGAACGCCGTCGGTATGGATTTCGAGAAGTTCGAAAAGCCCGGCATCGGCTTTGATTATGAGGCAATGATGGAAGCCACCGGCTATACGATCGACGAGATCAGGCGCGTTCAGTCCCTCTTCTCCATCGGCAACACGCCCCTTATAGAGCTCAAGAATCTTACCGCTCTTGCAAGAAAGTGCGCACCCGAAGGCAAGGGCGCACGCATCTTCATCAAGGACGAGGCGTCGAACCCCTCCGGTTCTTTCAAGGCGCGCCGCGCCTGCACCAGCGTTTATCAGGCGAAGAAGCTCGGCTACAAGGGCGTCGTTACTGCGACGAGCGGCAACTACGGCGCTGCGGTCGCATGCTGCGCAGCCATGGCGGGCTTAAAGTGCATCGTCGTGCAGGAGTGTTATGATTCCCACGGCGTCGGACAGCCGGAGATCATCGAGAAGGCGCGTAAGTGCGAGGCGCTGGGCGCTGAAGTCGTTCAGCTCACCGTCGGACCCGAGCTCTTCTCCACCGTGCTTCAGCTCCTTGAGGAGACCGGTTATTTCAACGCTTCGCTCTACACTCCGTTCGGTATTGCCGGCGTAGAGACTCTCGGTTACGAGATCGCGGAGCAGTTCCGCCAGAAGATCGGCAAGGATCCAGACGTGGTCGTCTGCACCAACGCCGGCGGCGGCAACCTCACCGGTACTGCGAGGGGACTCCGCAAGGCGGGCTGCAATGCGAAGGTCATCGCCGCTTCGGTCAACCTCTCCGGCCTCCATATGGCGAGCGACAACCAGTTCAATAAAAAGAGCTTCACCACCGGTCATACCGGCTTCGGCGTACCCTATTCTGTTAATCCCGACCATTCCGACGTACCGAGGAGCGCAGCGCGTCCTCTCCGTTACATGGACAGGTACGTTACCGTGACACAGGGCAGCGTCTTCTATATCACCGAGTGTCTTGCTTCCCTTGAAGGTCTTGAAAAGGGTCCCGCCGGCAACACCTCGCTTGCCGGGGCGTTCTGCCTTGCGCAGGATATGGATCAGGATCAGTGCATCGTCGTGCAGGAGACCGAATACACCGGCGCCGGCAAGCATCTGAATCCCCAGCTTTCGTTCGCGCGTCAGAACGGTATCGACATCCATTTCGGCGATCCGAAGGACGAGATCCCCGGCAAGAACATTATCCTTCCCGCGCATCCCTCGCTTATCCGCGTGACCGACCTCGATCTCGATCATATGCGTAAGTCCAGGATAAAGAGGGCTGTCGGCTCCCATAAGGACGAGCTCACAGATGAGGATATCAAGTTCCTTATCGAGGAGACCAATACCGACGAAAAGTTTGTCCGCGACGCTGTCGCTTCACTTTGAACAACCTTACACACACGGAGGAAAATCAATTATGAAACGTGACGACGATTTCAAAGATCGCCATGAACATCTGAAGGATCTTTCGGACGCCGAGCTGGAGCAGCGCTTCTGGGAGCTTGCAAACAAGCTCGTCGATCCGCTTCTCGAGATGGGCAGGGAGTACACCTCCCCCGCTATCGAGAGGAGCGTCCTTCTCCGTATGGGCTTCTCCTCTATCGAGGCGAAGGCAATCGTTGAAGGATGCGTTGAGCGCAGCCTCATGTGCTACGGCGCGGGCAACGTGGTTTACCGCCTTGCCAAGGCAAAGGGCATGGAGATCCGTCCCGCCGGTCTTAAACTCGTAAACGGCGAGCTCTGGGATGACGCAGCTGATCTTTTCAAGGGAGGTAACGACTGATGAGCGACTATAAACTTACTCCCGATGCACCCATCAACGTAGCCGAGATCCTGAAGGATCTTGATAAGTATCGTCCCCGCCGCAGGGGCTGGACTTGGCGTAAGCCGGTCCCCGGTCTCAAAATGGGACCGTTTGAGTATCAGGATGCGACAGAGCCCTTGAAGCGCTCCGTCCCCCTGCCCCCTGCCCACTACTTCGGCGATATCGATCCGCAGCCCGGTCCCGTCATCACGACCGAGATCGCTTCCGGCCGCTTTGAGGACGATATCCGCCGTATGCGCATGGCGGCTCACCACGGCGCGGATCATATCATGGTCATTCGTACCGCCGGTCAGAGCCATTTTGACGGGCTTATCGAGGGCACTCCCCAGGGCATGGGCGGCGTTCCCATCACCCGCAAGCAGGTCAGGGCGCAGCGTAAAGCCCTTGACATGATAGAGGATGAGGTCGGCCGTCCCATCAACTACCACAGCTACGTATCAGGCGTCGCAGGTCCCGATATCGCCGTCATGTTTGCCGAGGAAGGCGTCAACGGCGTCCATCAGGATCCGCAGTATAACGTCATTTACAGGAACATCAACATGATCCGTTCCTTCGTCGACGCATGTGAATCCAAAAAGCTCATCGCATGGGCAGGCATGGCGCAGATCGACGGCGCGCACAACGCCAACGCCACCGCGCGCGAAGCTTGGAAGGTAATGCCCGAGCTCATGGTGCAGCACGGCATCAACGCGATCTTCTCCGCAAGGGTAGGCGTTCCCAAAAAGAACATCTGCCTATCCACCGTTCCCCCGACGGCGACTCCCGCTCCCTGCATCCACATGGATCTTCCCTATGCGGTTGCGCTTCGCGATCTCTTCCACGAGTATCGCATGAGGGCGCAGATGAACACCAAGTACATCGAGTCCTCCACCCGTGAAGCCACCGTTACCCATGTTCTCAACATGGTCATATCGAAGCTCACCAGCGCGGATATCCAGTCCACCATCACTCCCGACGAGGGACGTAACGTGCCCTGGCACATCTACAACATCGAAGCGTGCGACACCGCAAAGCAGGCGCTGATCGGCATGGACGGTCTTATGGAGATGGTCGAGCTCAAGAAGGACGGTTATCTCCGCGAGAAGGCACGCGAGCTCAAGGAAAGGGCCGTCATGTTCATGGAGGAGATGCTCGAGCTCGGCGGCTATTTCGCCGCGGTCGAGGAAGGCTTCTTCGTTGATTCGGGCATTTATCCCGAGAGGAACGGCGACGGTATTGCAAGGAAGATCAACGGCGGCATAGGCGCCGGCACGATCGTAAAGCGCGATAAGGAATACATGGCGCCCGTCACCGCTCATTACGGCTACAACAACGTTGAACAGTACGGCGGAGATCCCATGAACCCCTCCGCTCTTATCGGCGGCTGCACGCTTGAAGATCCCGATAAGATCATCTATATCGACGAGCTCGATGATAACGACAACGTCAACGTCCGTATGGCGGAGACAAAGGAATTCACCCCCGGCGGCAAGAAGATCCGTCCGGAGATGGAGTGGCTTGCAGACGGCACCGTTATGCTTACCATGTTCTTCCCCGCCCCCAAGCAGATCGCGGAAGCCGCGGCGCTTGAGTGCGCAAAGCGAATGAACCTTGTCGAGTGCGAGGTAATCTCCCGCGAGATCATGCATCCGCAGGACGGCACCCGTATCGAGGTCAAGGGCAAGGTACCCTTTGAGATAGACGTTGATTCCCTCGTTATCCCCAAGGAGCCCGACGTTCTTTCCGACGCGGAGATCCGCGCCGATATCGAGCGCAGACCCATGAAGATTGTAGCCGCCACCGTCGGCGAAGATGAGCATTCCGTCGGTCTCCGTGAGATCATCGATATCAAGCACGGCGGCATCGAAAAGTACGGTATGGAGGTCGTATATCTCGGGACCTCCTGCCCGCCAGAGAAGCTTGTCAACGCTGCTATCGAGACTCATGCCGACGCTATAATGGCTTCCACCATTATCAGCCACGACGATATCCATTACAAGAATATCGCAAAGATCGATCAGATCTGCCGCGAGATGGGTATCCGCGATAAGATCATATTCATCGCCGGCGGCACCCAGGTAACTCCCGAGCTTGCAAGGAAAGCGGGCGCGGACGAGGGCTTCGGCCGCGGCAGCCACGGCGTACACAACGCCACCTTCCTCATCAAGAAGAGATGGGAAATGGAAAAAGAAGGTAAGATGTAAAAGCCTTCTAAACGGATCGTTCGGGAGCCGCTGTTTCAAACGGCGGTTCCCGTTTGTGAGAAAAGATATGAAGACAGACGTTCTTGTTTACGAAATAGGCTCCACAACTACATTGGTCAACGCCTTTAACGGGATCGACTCCGATTCCCCGCGCTTTATCGGGCAGGGACAGGCCCCTACCTCCGTTCTCGAAGGCGACGTGCGTATCGGTCTTAAAAACGCGATCGACGATCTTGCGAAGAATCTGGGAGTTTCGGAGATAGAATACGGCATAGCGTTCGCGACGTCGAGCGCCGCAGGCGGCCTCAGGATGACCGTTCACGGACTCGTTTACGATATGACTGTAAAGGCTGCGCGCGCCGCGGCTTTGGGCGCAGGCGCGATCATTAAGCACGCCACCGCGGGTATAATGTCCGACTATGATATCGAGGACGTTAAAGCGATCAACCCCAATCTTATACTGCTTGCCGGAGGCACCGATTACGGCGAGCGTGAAACGGCGATCGAGAATGCAAAAAAGATCGCCGCATCGGGCCTTAAGGTCCCCGTCATCTACGGCGGAAATATCCAGAACCATCATATTATCAAATCCATATTCGATGGCACGGGCATACCCCTTTACATAACCGAAAACGTATATCCCAAGCTCGATCTGTTGAATATCGAGCCTGCAAGGAAGATCATCCATAAGGTGTTCGAGGAGCATATCGTCAAAGCTGCCGGCATGGAGCATGTGCGCGATATGGTCACAGGCAACATAATCCCCACTCCGGGCGCGGTAATGGAAGCCGCTCAGCTCCTTTATAATGAGATCGGCGATCTTGCCGTTATCGATATAGGCGGCGCAACGACGGACGTTCATTCTGTCACCGCCGGTTCCGATGAGAT
>CAMZAY010000055.1 GCA_947304365.1 uncultured Clostridia bacterium
CATCTCCTTGAGCTCATTAAGCGGGAGCATCACGCCGTTCACGCGGCAAAGGCTCTTTCCCGCGAGATTGAGCTCGCGCATGACGGTCATCGTACCGTCGCCGGAATCGAGTCCTTTTTCTTCAAGCAGCTTCCCGACCTCCGGCTGGTCGGCGATATCGAAAACGGCCTCGACGCGGCATTTCTGCTTGCCGTAGCTGATGAGCTCACGGCTGCCCCTGCCGCCGAGGACCAGATTTATCCCGTCGATGATAATGGATTTGCCCGCCTTCTGCATGTTCCTGAGAACATCGAAAAGCTTTCGATAAGCAGTCTTTCGAGCATTTGCTTTTCCCTTTGCTCCGCTTATTTGAGTTTTTCCCTTATGAGCCTGAATACGTTCCTGTCGCCGAATCTAATGAATTTCGCCGTTCTGTCGGCGCGGCGGAAAACGACCTCGTCACCGGGCTCGAGTATCCTTATGTTCTGCCCGTCGCCGCTCAAGCGGCAGGTGCATTCGATCGCCGCGGATATCACCGAATCCGCCGCCGCGACTATGGGGCGGACGGTGAGCGAATGCGGACAGATGGGCGTTATGAGCAGGCATTCGAGCCGCGGCGCGACTACCGGACCGCCGGCGGACATGGTGTACGCCGTGGAGCCCGACGGGGTGCCAACGATCAGCCCGTCCGCCATTACCGTGCCGACCTCGTCGCCGTCGATTACGAGCCTTAACTGGGTGATCGAAGCGAGCTCCTGCCTGTGGATGGAGAATTCATTGAGGCATTCGCCCCGGCTTTCACCGTTGACAAAGCAGGAGAGCATCGCGGGGCACTCCAAACGGTAATCCCCTTCGGAGAGCTTATCGAGCGCCCGATCGAAGTCTTCGGCTCCGATCTCGCTGAAAAAGCCGATCCTGCCCATGTTTACGCCGAGCACGGGTATCCCGTAACGGGAGGCGGAATTGACGGCGCGAAGTATCGTACCGTCGCCGCCGAGCGTCACTACGGCAAACGCGTCCCCGTTTTCGTCAAGGAGCGCGTCGAGCTTCTCATGTATCTTGGTCTCGACCGCTTCGATCCCGCGGCCCCGCGCGGAAGAAGCGAGCTTATTCATAAGCTCCTCTGCGTTGGGCTTATTGGGGTTTGTGAAAAATACAAGCTTTTTGACCGTCATTTTATCAGCGCGCCTTCCTGTTGAAACCCGTTATTTCGCAAGCTCCTCATGGGAGCGTTTGACCACGTTTCCCGCCTCTTCGGCTATGTTGATATCCGCGCCCCGTTCCTTGGAAAGGTACATCAGGTACTCGATATTGCCCTTCGGCCCGGTTATGGGCGAATAGTCGAGCGCGAGTATCGAAAAGCCGCATTCGACGGCGAAGCGCGCCGCGCCCTCAAGCACCTCCAGATGGGTAGCCTCGTCGCGGACGACGCCGTTCTTGCCGACCTTTCCCCTGCCCGCCTCGAACTGGGGCTTTACGAGCACGACCGCCCTTCCCGCTTCGGAAAGGCACTCGTACATCCTGGGGAGTATTAGCTTTATCGAAATGAACGATATGTCGCACGAGGCGAATCCCGGCGTCATATCGAACCAGTCGGGCGCCATCGTCCTTGCGTTATGACGCTCCATACAGGTGACGCGCGGATCGTTCCTCAGCGACCAGTCGAGCTGACCGTAACCCACGTCGACCGCATAAACATGGCTCGCACCGTTCTTGAGCATACAGTCCGTGAACCCGCCGGTGGATGCGCCGACGTCGAGACAAACGGCGCCTTCAAGCGAAATACCGTATTTCCTCACCGCTTTGTCAAGCTTTAAGCCGCCCCTTGAGACGAACGGGATCGGGTCTTCCTTTATCCGAAGCGCCGTATCGTCCGGAAATGTATCGGAGGCTTTGTTCACCTTGACCTCGCCCGAATAGACGACGCCCTCCATTATGAGCGCCTTCGCGCGCTCGCGGCTGGGGGCGAGCCCGAGATCGACAAGAAGTATGTCCGCACGCTTAGTCATAAATACCGCCCATGTATTGAAGGATCGTCTGCCTCAGGGCTTGTACGGAAAGGCCGCATTCCTCATCCTGTTCGGCAACGGAGCCCTGCTCTATTATGCGGTTGGGAACGCCGGCGCAGATGACTTTCGTGCCCGCGCCGATCCCCGCAAGGTATGCGGCGACCTGCGTGCCGAAGCCGTCGTTCACGACGCCGTCCTCCACGGTGATGACGTAATGGGCGTGGGATATCTTTTCAAGCGCCGCTTCGTCCATGGGGCGGAGCGACCTTGCGTTGTAAAGGCCGACGTTAAGGTCTTCACAGGCGGCGATCGCAGTTGAAACGAGCCTGCCCGTCGCGGCGACGCACACGCTTCTGAACGGCTTTATGCACTCCCAGGAGGAGACGCTGCCGGTCATTTCCCTTTCCGGGAGCCTGCCCCTGTTGTACCTTATGGCGCAGGGGGAATCGTTCTCGTTCACCGCCCAGTCAAGGCACGCGCGCAGCTCCTGAACGGAGGACGGCGAAAGCACCTTCATATTGGGCAGGGTGTTCAGATACGAGATATCGTAAATGCCGTGATGGGTCTCGCCGTCGGCGCCTACGAGCCCCGCGCGGTCGATCCCGAAAACGACCTTGAGATCCTGAAGACATACGTCGTGCAGGAGCTGATCGAAGCCCCTCTGCAGGAACGAGGAATAAACGCAGAACACGGGAACGGTGCCTGCGATGGCCATTCCCGCGGCCATGGTGACGGCGTGCTGCTCGGCTATGCCTACGTCGAAGAAACGCTCCGGGAACTCCTTTTTGAACGCGTCGAGGCCAGTGCCGGACGCCATGGCGGCGGTGATGGCGACGACCTTTTTGTTTTCCCGCGCAATGGAGCAAAGCTCATCCGCGAATATCGCGGAATTGCCGAACGATGCGCTGGTCTCGCCGGTCTGCTCGTCGAATTTGCCGATGCCGTGGAATTTTTCGGGGTTCTTTTCCGCCGGCGCATAGCCCTTGCCCTTATGGGTGAGCGCATGGATAACGACGGGCTTGTCCATACTGCGGGCGTAATTGAACACCGCGGTCAGCGCGTCGATATCATGCCCGTCGATCGGGCCGAGGTATGTGAATCCAAGCTCCTCGAAAAGCACGTTCGGGAGTATGAAATACTTGATCCTGTTTTTAAGATGCTCAAATCTGTCGCTCAGCCAATTGCCGATGAGCGGGATATGCTTGAGCGCCCTTGAGAAGCCCTTTTTGAAGCTGCGGTAGCCCCTTGCGGAGCGCATTTTGGCAAGGTGACGGCTCATGCCGCCGACGTTGCCGGAGATGGACATTTCATTATCGTTGAGGACAACAATGAGCGGCAGCTTCTGCTGACCGACGTCGTCGAGCGCCTCGTACGCCATGCCGCCCGTCAGTGCGCCGTCGCCTATCAGGGCGACTACCGAACGCTTTACGCCGTTAAGCTTATCGGCGCGCATCATGCCTATCGCGGCGGATATCGACGTGCTTGAATGCCCTGTGTTGAATGCGTCGTATTTCGATTCGTTCGTCTTGGGGAATCCCGAAACGCCGCCGCGGCTGCGGAGCGTGGAAAAATCCTTTGCCCTGCCCGTCAGCAGCTTATGCACATAGCTTTGATGGCCAACGTCGAAAACGAGCCTGTCCGTTTCGAAATCGAACACGCGGTGAAGGGCTATCGTCATCTCGACGACGCCGAGGTTCGACGCAAGATGTCCGCCCGTCCTCGACACCGTTGTGACGAGATAACGGCGGATCTCCTCCGCAAGGGCGCCGAGCTCTGTCGGGGAAAGCGCCTTGAGATCCTTCGGGGACTCTATCCTATTCAGTATTTTGAGATCGCTGTATTCTGCCATGACGCGGGATCAGTTGCTCCTTACAAGCATATTTTCAATGGTCGCGGCAAGGTAGCCGGAGCCGGGTATTTCGCTGATGGCGGCAAGCGCCTCTTCGGCAGCCTGCTTTGCGGCGAGCTCTGCGCCTTCAAGTCCGAGGAGCGAAGCGTACGTCAGCTTGCCCTGCTCCCTGTCCTTGCCGAGGGTCTTCCCCATCAGCGCGGGATCGCCCTTATAATCGAGTATATCGTCCGTTATCTGGAAAAGGAGACCCATTTTTTCGGAATAGAGCGTGAGCGCGGCAAGCGTTTTTTCGTCTGCTCCGGCGATATGAGCGCCCGCGAGCACAGCGGCGGAGAGCATGTCCGCCGTCTTGTGGATATGTATGAAATGAAGCATGTCCTCCGTCTGGACGGCGGCTCCCTCATACTCGATATCCGCGGCCTGCCCCGTTACCATACCGGCGGCGCCGGCCCTTTTCGCTATCTCGCAAGCGGCGAGCAGCGCGCCTTTTTCGCCGCTTTCGAGCGCGGCAGCAAGCATATTCTCGAATGCAAAGGACAAAAGCCCGTCCCCCGCGAGCACGGCCATCGCCTCGCCGACGACCTTGTGATTGGAGGGGCGGCCCCTTCTCATATCATCGTCGTCCATGCAGGGCAGATCGTCGTGAATGAGCGAGTAGGTATGTATCATTTCAAGCGCGCAGGCAAAGGGCAGCGCCTTTTCGGCACGCCCGCCGAGCATCTCGCAGACCGCGAGCATAAGGCAGGGGCGGATCCTTTTGCCGCCCGCCTCCAGGCTGTAAAACATGGCGTCCTTTAGCGTGGGATAGATCGCCGCCGCCTCGTTCGAGGCGATCCTGTCAAGCTCGTCCTCAACGAGCTCCCTGTATTTCTTCGATATATCGGCGTATTCGGACTTGTCCATCAAAAGGGCGCCTCCTCGTCATCATCATCGGAGGGGATATCCGAAAGCGCTTCCTTTTCGGCGTCGAGCGCCTTTTGGGAGACCTTCTCGAGCCTTGCCTCATAGCCCTTGAGGAGCTTGCCGCAATGCTCCGCAAGCCGCATCCCCTCTTCATAGAGCTTTATCAGTTCATCGAGGGGCACGGAAGCGGAGCTCATCTTTTCGACGATCTCCTCAAGCTTTGCATAGGCCTCCTCATATTTCAAACCGGTCACTTCGTTCATAGGCACCTCAGTTTATTTGCTTTATCACGGCTGAAGCGGAACCGCCCGCCATAACGAGTTTTACGTTTTTATCGGGCTTGAGCCCATTTATATCGCCTATCACCGAGCCGTTTTCATCCTCGATGATCGAATAACCCCTTTTAAGCACCGCCCCGGGACTGAGCGCGAGGAGCTTTTCCGTCCTTGCCTCGAGCCCGGCGTCCGCCGCCATAAAGGCGGTCTTCGCCGCGTGATCCGCCCTGTGAACGAGCAGCTCGAGCCTGTTCTTCATGACGCCCAGCGCGTGCTTAGGATTGGTCATTGCCGACGAAGCCTTGAGCGCTTCGAGCCCGTTAAGCGCGGCGCCGAGCCTTTCCTCTGCGATGCGCTGCGCCTCCTCTTTAAGAGCGTCAACATCCGAGACAAGCTCGGAATACAGCGGGCAGACGAGCTCCGCCGCGGCGGATGGAGTCGGTGCGCGAAGGTCGGCGGCAAAATCGGCGATGGTGAAATCCGTTTCGTGCCCGACGGCGCTTACTACCGGCACGCGGGAGGACGCGATCGCCCTTGCCGCGGTCTCGGAATTGAAGCAGGAAAGATCCTCATAACTGCCGCCTCCCCTGCCGACGATTATAACGTCGCACTCGGGGAAACGGTTGAGCGCGTTGACGGCTGCCGCTATCTCGATCGGCGCGCCGTCGCCCTGCACCCTGCACGGCGCGAGCAGTATGTTAATGCCCGGGAAACGCCGCCTCGTCACGGTGACTATATCGTGAAGCGCCGCGCCGACCTCGCTCGTGGCGACGCCTATCGTGCGGGGCAGGACCGGCAGAGGCCTTTCGTTATCGAACAGCCCCTCCGCGCCGAGCCGCTCCTTTAAAAGGAGGAACTGCCTGTAAAGCTCTCCCTCGCCGGAGACGCGCATACCGTCGGCATAGAGCTGGTATTTGCCGTCCCTCGGGAATATGGAGACGGAGCCGTGTACTGTCACCTGCATGCCGTCGCGCGGCTGAAAAGCGAGCTTTGCCGCGGACGAGCGGAACATGACGCAGCTTATCACGGCGTCCGGATCCTTTAAACTAAAATACAGATGCCCGGATGAGTGGCGCTTGAAGCCGCTTAACTCACCGGACACCTTTATACTCCTTAAACGCGGATCGTTAGCGAGTATGCGGGCGGCATACTCATTGAGCTTTGCTACGGTAAAAACTGTTTCGCCGGTCATGGCTTCACTTTTCTTCCGAAGAGGCTATCTTGCCGAGCACCCCGTTGATAAACCGGGGAGAATCCGCCCCGCCGTATTTTGTGGCGATGCGGACCGCCTCGTTTATGATCACCTTCTGGGGAGCTTTTTTGTCGAACACGAGCTCATAAACGGCGACGCGAAGCACGGAGAGGTCCACCCTCGGCATGCGGTCGATCGCCCAACCAAGGGACGCCTCGCCGATCATGCGGTCGATCTCTTCCTCGTGTTCCGCAATACCGTCGACTATTCCGTTGGCAAAATCGATATCCTCTTTCGCGGGCTCAAGCTCCACGCCGGATATCTCCGATACGTCGGCGTAAGTATCGTCGCCGCCGAACATTTTGCCGTACGCCATTTTCATGGCGATCTCTCTTGCTGCTTTCCTGCTCATACCTTCTGTTTCCGGCCGTTTCAGTTTACACGCGTCGCCGTCACGGGCGAATAGGTGTTGACGACCATGAACGTGATCTGGGACACGCTGACGCCGGCGTAAGTCTCGATATACTCCTTCAGCTCCTTACGCACCTTGTCGCAAAGCTCCGGCACGTTGGTATCGGCGAGAACTATCGCCTTCAACGTCATGCTGACGGAGCTGTCGGGCGCGATGGTCACCTTGCTCTGACACTCGCGGATGCGGCTGTTGGACTTGATGTACTTCTGCGCCATGCTGTCGATAGAAGCGGCGCTGATATAAGCGACGCCGTTTTCATCCGCCATGAGGAGGGAGGCGTTGACTCCGTCCTTCTCCTTCGGTTTGGAGCTTGTGAAAAGAAGCTTTATCGCGATGATCGCGAGTATGCCGAAGACCACTGCCGCGCCGATGCGGATCCAGAAATACCATTTACTGCTGTCGCCGAATATCG
>CAMZAY010000056.1 GCA_947304365.1 uncultured Clostridia bacterium
CCCGTGAAAAAGAAGTGCGTCGCCTGCAAAAAATGCATGAACCTCTGCCCCGCAAAGGCTATAACGATGGTCACGAAAGGCGGGCGGACGTACCCGAAGATCGACCGCAAAAAGTGCATACGCTGCTTCTGCTGCCAGGAGTTTTGCCCCAAGGCGGCGATGATAGTACACCGGACGCTTATTGCTAGAACACTGCAGAAACAATAAAGGAGTATTGAAGGAGGTTCAATTATGGCCAAAAAGCTTTTCGTTTTGCTCATCGTCCTTTTGCTTGTCGGCATGTTTATACTGTCTGGATGTGTCTCCAAGCAATCTGCGTATGCCGAACAGGAAAACGATCCGCGGCTTGCCGATCAGAACCAGAACGCCGAGTTTTTGGAGACCGAAGAGATGTATTACTGGCGCGGGGACGGCTGCGGGTTTCTTATGTATTATGACAAAGCTTCCTCCGAATCCGGCGTATTGTGCAATCGGCCCGAGTGCTCTCATGGAAAGTCCTCCGATCCGACCGAATGCGGAGGCTGCATTTTGAGCGTTGGTACCGCTCTTTCGATGATCGCCGGACGCCTTTACTGGGTAGGCGAGTATCAGGAAGGGGATGTGTATTATACCTCCATACTGTCAATGGCTCCTGATTCCACCGACCGGCGTCTGGAACGGAAGCTGATGCTTCCCGATACTATCGTTCCGCAGAAATACTTCTTCCATCACGGCGAGCTTTACATTTACAGCAGATTATCGAAGGTGGATCTCGGCACCCCTTCATACGTCGAAGCGCTGTATGTGACGAGGATCGACGATCCCGAGATCAAAACAATTTTTGAACGGCAGATCCCGCCGCTTGAGAGAAGCATGATGGAATTCAAATTCCTAGGAGATAAGATTTGGTTTTTTCTCTATGGCAAGGATGAAAACGGAGATGCTTTTTCCAATGAGTTCTTCCGTTACGACATTACGGAGGGGACCTGCGAGACCCTGTTCTCCATGGATGGCGGCCTTTCGATAACCGGGTTCTGGATCGACGGCGAGGACGTTTTGCTCGGCACTGTCGACAGAGAAACATACGAATCGGGCTTTTACCGTGTCCATGAGGGAAAGCCCGAAAAGATCGCGGATTTTGAAGACGACGAAAAATTCTTTGTTTTCCCGCGGGTTTCGGACGGTATAGTCTATGCTACCTCTTCAGGCGAAGATCCCTCGGATATCAGTATTTGGATCATGGATCATTCGGGAAACACGCTCTATAAAGGTGCCCTCCCTATGGGTTTCCTCGGCGAAGACAAGCCCGAAGCGATAGGTTTCAGCTCCGACTGGGGAGATAAGGACGGCGTTTTCTTTGATCACGAGGTCTATTATCCCGATGGGACCGTCAGGCATTTCCTTGTTAAGTACGGGCTTGCGGACGGTTCGCTCAACGAAGAATTGTTGATGAACGAGCTTTCCGAAGAAATAGGCTGACGCCTCCATGGCCCTCAAAGATCTTAAACAAAAAGAGCCTTCCGCGATACGTCGGAAGGCTCTTGATTCGTTTTGGCTTTATTCTCCCGCGACGCTGACGCCCTTGAGCTTCATGGCATAGGGACCTTCGTACACGTCGCAGGTATAGCGGTCCGTCGAGAAGGCGAGATCGGATTCCGCCTCCAGTATGCTGCCGTTGACGGAACCGCCGGTGACGGGCGTCACTTTACCGTCCTCGATGAGGTAGGCAAGGCGGATCTCGCCGCCGAAATGCCCGGTGAAGGTATCCATCTGGAAATCGGAGAACGTGACCGCCCAGAGGCAGGGGGTCTTTTTCATATCCTCGAACGAGAGCGTGCCCGCGTTTTCGCAGGAGATCTTATCATAATCGCCGGTGGGCTCCACGCCGAGGTAGCGGCAGAAGCGGTTGCCGCCGTGCGTGAGCTTGAGGAAGCCGTTTTCGACGAGCTTCCTGTCCTTCATGGGAATGCCCTCCGTAGAATACGGCGCGGTCGCCTTGAGCGATAGCTCGAACCTTTCGCCCTCAGTTTCGCCCTGCACGTTGTCGCCGACCTTCCAGGTGGAATAGCCGGGGAATACCATTGCCGCGGCGCTGCGGGAGGCATAGAAGCTCATGACCTCTGCGGCGTTCTTGCCGGTGAGGATCAGATCGTATTTGCCGCTCTTAAGCACCCTTTCCGCCCTTGCGCGGTCCTTTACGAAGGAGAGCGCCCCGGCGATCTGCCTGGTGAGGGCTTCGGTCTCCAGCTCGTCAAAGCCGAACTGGTCGAACATCTCGACGTCCTCGGGCTCCTTCGCCTGCACGACGTACTCGCCCTTCGCCTTCGCCTCCGTCCACGACACGTCGGAGCCGTTGGACGAGATGAAGTGGATGCGCTTTTTGACGATGAATACCTCTGCGGAATTGATGAACGCGCCCTCGACGTTATCCGCCTTGAAGAGCGCCTCCGCCATCTCGCCCGCGCACTCCTCGGGCAGCCTCTCGGCGAGCGCGCCCTTCTTCTCCATCATGGGCGCGGCGACGGGGTCGGGCAGATCGTAATAGGGGTTCATGGCGAACTGGGCGGCGAAATACGCGCCGCGCAGCGCCTCCATGATCTCATCGTCCGTCATGGACGCGAGCACCATGCAGTTGGTGGACGCGCGCATACGCTTGCCTTCGGCTTCCGCCGTGCGGAAGACGTTAACGAAAAACTTTTCAACGTCCTTTATGCGCCTTGTATCGAGCTGCTTCTTTACGAAGAACAGCTCCGCGGTGCGCTCGTTGACGCCGTAAACGGAATAATCCTCAACGCCCGCTTCCTTCAAGAGGGCTTTTATTCTTTCCATTGTTTCCATATCGATCCTCCTTATCAGCCCAAGCGGATCCTTGCCTTCATGTAGGCGCCGCCGTCGGATACCTTGACCCATTCCTTCCAGCCCTTGCCGCAGAAGCCGGAGCCGGAGAGCTCCACGCGGCTGCCCATCATGGAGACGGACTTCAACAGGTCGGGCACGTAGCCGGTCAATACTATCGGCGAGAACATTCTGCCGGTGAGCTTGCCGTCCTTGATCTCGCGCGCGATGTTGACCATGCACTGGATGCCCCAGTTCTTGGGATCCTCCATGCCGCTCGAGGGATTCTCGAGCAGGAAGCCGTATTTGACGGAAGCGATCATCTCCTCAAGAGTGGAGCTGCCGCCTTCGAAATAGGTGTTGGTCATGCGGGTGTACGCCTTGCGCTCATAGCTTTCGCGCCTGCCGTTGCCGGTGGGCTTTACTCCGAGGCGCGCGGCGGAAAGCGCGTCGCACATGCCGGTCTTCAATACGCCCTTGTCGATTATAACGGTGTCCCCCGTGAGGGTGCCTTCGTCGTCGAACGCCCAGGTCGCGGTCTGATCGACCAGCGCGCTGTCGTGCATGGTGACGAGCGGGCTTGCGACGTATTCGCCGATGAAGTTTTTGGCGAGCGCCCTGTCCTTGACGAACATATCCATTTCGACGCCGTGTCCGAACGCCTCGTGCACGATCATGCCGGTAACGTCAGGATCGCAGATGCAGTCATACTCGCCGGGGATCATGGGCTCGCTCGCGAGGAGCTCCTTAACGGTCGCGGTGACGTCGCCGATATCCTTCTCGATCTCGTCCAGCATCTCCGCGCCGCCGAGAAGCGAATACGGGCGGTAATAATCCTTTACCTCCTGTCCGCGGGCGGCAAGCGCGACGACCGCGCCGTTTGTCCACATATGGCTTTCGTCAAGGTCGCGGTTCTCGCTTATGAAGAGCTTTCTCTGCGCGGAATAGGAGATATTGCACATAACGTCGAGAATGCCCTCCGTTTCAAGGCCCTTCTCCCTTATGCGGGAAAGGAGCTTCAGAATCGCCTCATCGCCGAGCTCGGCGGGATCGACCTTGTACTTGGCTTCCTTTTTAATTGTCGCGGGGGAATCGTCCGGTATGACGGTGGGCATGGGGGTTATCCCCGCGGGCACGGCGGCGCTCGCCGCGGCGAGGCGCTTTTCCATTTCGCCGACTATTTCGGGGATCATACCCTCGTCGAACGCATTGAGGGAGTACTCGGCGCAGCCCGTTCCGTCGAACACGCGGATGACGAAGCCGCTGCCGCCGCCCATGCCGAGGGCGGAGATGGAAACGCCGCTCCTTCCGACGCGCCAGCCGCGGAATTTCTCCTCTGTGGCGAGCACGGAAGCGTAAGCGTATTTTTCGCGAAGCGCCGCGACGAGTTTTTTGAGCGCGGGCTTCATGGTCTCGAGATTGTCAAACATTCCTTGATCGTCCTCCTTGTTTTTCGTTGGGTATATGATACAACATTCGCCCCCTTTAAGCAAGCAATTCTGCTTTGCAAAGAGGGCGAAAAACCAATATTTTAGTAAACTCCGGTTTGCTTTTATCCGATCAGCAGCATGAACAGCACGAGCACTGCGAGGAAGCCGAAATTGAACGCGGAGAACACGCCGAAGTAGTAGAGCTTTTTATCGGGATTATGATAGCAGTACTCGCGGAAGGTGATGAGCGAGGCGAGCGAAGCGATAAGCGTGCCCGTGCCGCCGATGTTCACGCCGACGAGCAGCGCGGGATAATCGCTTGTGAACTGCGAGAGCAGTATCGCGGAGGGCACGTTCGATATGACCTGGCAGGAGAGCACGCTCACTATCAGCGTGTTCTTCTGAAGGAGCGACGAGAACAGCCGGCTGACGGCGGGTATCCTCGACATATTGCCCGCGAACACGAAGAAGAACACGAACGTCAGAAGCAGCGGGTAATCGACCCCCGCGAGGGCGCGCCTGTCCATAACGAGGAGCAGTATCGGAATAACTATCAGCCCTACCCAATAGGGGACGCCGCGGAACACTATGACGATCGAGAGCGCGAAAGCGAGAAGGTAGATGACCGTCCTTGCCGGGGGAAGCCTGACGGGCTCGTCCGGGATCTCCATGGGCTCCGGCTTGACGAAAAGGCAGCAGACGGTGATAAGCCCTATCGCAACGGCGAAGGGCGGCGCCATGATGCGCATGAATTCGCCCGTCGGGATATCGAATTTGGAGTAGAGATAAAGGTTCTGCGGATTGCCGAAGGGGGTGAGCATCCCGCCGAGGTTGGCGGCGATGTTCTGCATGACGAAGGTGAACGCCATGTGCTTTTCCTTATGCGCGGCGGAAAGCACGAAATAGCCGAGCGGCAGGAACGTAAGGAGCGCCATGTCGTTCGCTATGAGCATCGAGCCTATGAAAGTAATGTAAACGAGGGCGAGCGTGCAGAGGCGAGCGTTTTTGAATACGTGCACTATGCGCCTTGCGAGTATGTAGAAGAAGCGGATATTGCGAAGCGCCCCGACTATCGCGAGCACGCAGAAAAGGCAGGTGAGCGTTTTGAAATCGAAATACTTTATGTATTCCTTATCCGGGGGAACGATAAACGCGGTCGCCGAAGCCGCGGCGAGCGCCGCGAGCATCACGGGATTCCCCTTTACAAAGCCGAGCGCCGCGCGGGCGGCTTTCTTAACGAACGACATTGCCGTATTCCCCTCCGTTTTTTGCCGTTGGGTATTATACATTTTATAACGGTTTTTGTCAAACGCGGCAAAAAACTTTCGCATTGGTTGTTTACAAAGTTTTTTCTTTGTGCTATAATATTTATTTGTAGATGCTTTGAACGGGACAGGTGCTTTTCTGCACGGCGCAAAGCGAGCCGCAGGCGGTGTGAGTGCGGCGGTACGGCATTTCAGCATATCCCCCGGGAGCAGGCAGGGCGAAAGCAAGTAGCTCTGTCCGGTCCGTCCCACGTTACGGGAGCATGAGTGTGCGTAAGGCGAGCCTTTCGCAAACTCGGGTGGTACCGCGTTTTTTGGCGTCCCGGGGTCTTGCCCCGGGCGTTTTGTTTATAAAAATAATTCGAAAGGAATTTCAATATGTACAGGAAAGTATCGGCTTCCATGGATTTCGTCCCGCGCGAGCAGGAGGTTTTGAAGTTCTGGAAGGAAAACAAAATATTCGAGAAGTCCGTCGAATTGAGGAAGGGCGCGCCCGCGTACACCTTCTACGACGGCCCGCCCACCGCGAACGGCAAGCCGCACATCGGTCACGTGCTGACCCGCTCCATGAAGGATATCATCCCCCGCTACCGCACCATGAAGGGCTACGACGTCCTGCGCAAGGCGGGCTGGGATACCCACGGTCTGCCCGTCGAGCTTGAGGTCGAAAAGCTGCTTGGCCTTGACGGCAAGGAGCAGATCGAGGGTTACGGCGTAATGCCCTTCATCGCCAAGTGCAAGGAATCCGTATGGAAGTACAAGGGCGAATGGGAGGAAATGTCGGACGCCGTCGGCTATTGGGCGGATATGGAAAACCCCTACGTCACCTATACGGACGATTATATCGAGTCCGTATGGTGGGCGCTCAAGACCATCGACGAAAAGGGCCTCCTTTACAAGGGTCACAAGATAGTCCCCTACTGCCCCCGCTGCGGGACCGCGCTCTCCTCTCACGAGGTGGCGCAGGGCTATAAGGACGTCAAGGAGACCTCCATATTCATCACCTTCCCCGTGAAGGGCATGGACGACGGCACCCAGTTCATCGCCTGGACGACCACGCCGTGGACGCTGCCCTCTAACGTCGGTCTCTGCGTCAACGCGGACGAGGATTACGTCAAGGTCGAGAAGGACGGCAAGCGCTACATAATGGCGGAGGCGCTGGTCGGAAGCGTGCTCGGCGAGGGCTGGAACACGGTCGAGCGCTATAAGGGCGCGGACCTTGAGAACATGGAGTACGAGCCCCTCTTCGACTTCCCCGTGAATCACGGGAACAAGAAGGGCTGGCGCGTCGTTTCGGACGGGTACGTCACTCTTACCGACGGTACCGGTATCGTTCACCTTGCTCCCGCATTCGGCGTGGACGACGGCAGGGTCGGGACCAAGTGGGGCCTACCCTTCGTTCAGAACGTGAACGCAAAGGGCGAGCTCGCGGGCGGCACTCCCTGGGACGGTGTGAACGTCAAAAAGGCGGATAAGCTCATAATCGCAGACCTTAAGGAGCGCGGCAGGCTCTTTGCCGAGCTTCCCTACGAGCACAGCTACCCCTTCTGCTGGCGCTGCGATACTCCGCT
>CAMZAY010000057.1 GCA_947304365.1 uncultured Clostridia bacterium
CCGACGGCGGGCTTCTCCTCATTGGAATTGCGGTTTTTGATACCCTCATAAAGCATTTTGCCGCCGATGAACGCAAGCAGCAAAAGCGCCACCCAAGGGATGAATTTGTCGATCACATGGAAGTAGCTGACGGCGGTATGCACAAGGAGCCAGCCGAGCATGGGCATAAGCGCCTGGAAGAGCGCGAACACGCCTGCGATGGAGCTCATCCTTCCGGCGTTCATCTTCGGTTCGTTCAAGCCGTTTGCAAGGGACACGGAAAAGGCGTCCATCGCGAGACCGACGCCGAGGAGCAAGCTTTGTGCGAAAAACAGGAATGTCCAATCCATAATGCGTTATCCTATCATTTTTTCGGCCTTGTTCTTTTCGCGGAACACGAATTTGCGCTGCAGCAGGAAGCTGAACGGATACAGCGCCGCCTGAACGACGAGCTGTGCGATCGAAAGGGGAAGGCCGTTGTTGTTCGCAACAAGCGTGAGCAGTCCGTAATTTGCGGCCATCATAAGCAGTATCACCAGATAGAAGCGGAGTATCGCCGTGCGCGAACCCTGTTTGAATACGATGTTTCGGTTAAGTATGAAATTGAGCGTGGAGCTGACCGTCCTCGCGATTATGAGCGCGACGAGATGCGTGTCGACGAGCATGCCGAAAAGCGGTATCCTGAACTCGTCCGGGGCGACGGTGACGGTCGACTTAAGGCTGTTGAACACCTGCGCGAGCGTAAGCAGCAGGCCGTAGTCCACCAGGAAGCTGCTGAACGACGACAGTATAAAGCCTATTATCATTTTGTTGATCAGCCACGAATCGCGGAAAACGCGAAAATGCGAGCTGCGGTTTCCCTCGATATAAACGGTCTCGATGGGGACCTCGAGTATTTCGATATGCTGCTTTACGCAGTACAGGAGCTGAGCGATCTCGAAATCGTAGCGCTCGCCCTTGACGGAAAGCATCTCGTGCACGCGCTTAACGGAGAACGCCCTTAGACCGGTCTGCGTATCGTAAACGCGCACGCCCGTGGTTATCGCAAAAACGGTGCGGGTAAAGCCGTTGCCCCATTTGCTCTTGAACGGGACCTTGCCGGTAAAATGGCGGCCGCCGATAACAAGGCTGTCGGGAGAGGCCTGCCATGCTGCAATGACCTTTTGCGCGTCCCGGGCAAGGTGCTGGCCGTCCGCGTCGACGGTGATGATGCCCTCGTCCTCGGGAGCGATGCGCTCGATAAGCTCGAACGCGGTCTTCATGGCGTGGCCCTTGCCGCGGTTAAGACTGTGGTGTATGACCTGCACCCTGTCGGAATAATCCTTTTCGAGCTTGCGGAAAATAGGCGCGTAGCTTTCGCCGCTGCCGTCGTCCACAACTATGAATCGATTGTTTTCGCCCGTCAATCCGTCGATGACTCCGAAGAGCTTTTCATCGGGACAATAGGCGGGAATCACTATATACATCGGTCCCCCAAAATAGTATTCAGTAAAACCCGTGTCACGGGGTTATCTCGTTTGCCCCCGCGAGGTTTTCCGAAGCGCGGGAATTGAGCTTCGTAAAGTAGTATGTGAGGATATCCTCGATCGCACCCGCGGAGGATGATCCCGAAAGCCCGTTCGGCACGCAGACGACGATGGCGATATCGGGATCGTCGTTCGGCGCGAAAGCGACGAACCAGCTGGTGTTCTGGATATCGATGGTAACGCCGCCGACCTGCGCTGAACCGGTCTTGCCGCTCGTCTTGTCAAGATATCCGAGTTCGGCATACTCTCTGCTGAACGCGGAACCGGCGGTACCGCCGTCCTCCGGCGAAACGACGCCCTTCATGCCCTGACGGATGGCCTCCCAATAGGAATCCGGCGCGTCGATGTGGTTGAAAACGGTGGGCTCGGTCTCTAGGAGTATCTTCCCCTCGGGAGAGGTAACGGAGCTGACGATATGCGTATCGTACACCGTGCCGCCGTTGGCGATCGCGGCGACGTAGCGCGCCGCCTCGATGGGCGTGATAAGCATTATGCCCTGGCCGATGCCGGTTCGTATCGTCTGGGAGGGCTTCCATTGAAGCTCCGTCAGCATGGACGTGATCTCGCTGTCCCAGCCCTGCGCCCTCGAGATGCCGTCGGGTATGCCGAGGTATTTCGAAAGTATCTGGCGCACGTCCGAGCCCTTGCCCTTCAGCGAACCGTCCTGCAGCGCCATCAAGTCCTGCGCGCACTTGGATATCGATTCCTCGTTTATCTCAACGCCGCGCATATTCTGATATCCGCGCAGCAGCCTGCAAAGGCTCCTGTATACGAGCAGGGGGATGGAGGTGTCCTGATCGTTGTATGCGCGGGTATTGTCGTACATGGATCTCTGCCCGCCGATGATGCCCTTCGCCTCGCCGGTCAGCTCTATGCCCGTTTTGGAGGCAAAGCCGAGCTTTTCCGCCCAGGAGACGAGCTTGTCGATGCCCAGCCTGTACGATACCTCATAGAAATAGTAGTTGCAGGAATTGGTAAGCGCCTTGATGATATCCTGGTCCTGATGCCGCAGGGGATTCGTCGTCCAGCACTTCGCCTTGGTATCGACTTCCTTGCCCGTTTCTTCATCGAAATAGATGTACGGGGAATTGTCGCTGATCGTTTCGTCGAGGCCTATTACGCCCTCCATGAGCCCTGCAAGGCCGGTGCACATCTTGAATATGGAGCCGGGAGCCAGCTTCTGCGATATCGCCTTGTTTCGGGCGGGAGTGGTCCTGTCCGCATAGTCGTTGTCGGTATTGGGGTCGCCGTAAAGGTACTTCGCCTGCTCCTCGGTCAGACCTTGTATGAACCAGTTGGGATCGAAGCTGGGATAGCTCGCCATGGCGAGCACCTCGCCCGTATTGACGTCGATGACGATCATCGCGCCCGTCTCCGCAAGGTCTATCGTACCGTTCTCCGCCTCATAATCGGAATATTTCGGATCCATCACGCCGTTGTCCTCGGGATAGATCTTTTTCAGTTCCTTTTCCCTGATATGCTCGATTATATCCTGGAGCGCCTGATAGGTCACGATCTGCATCGGAAGATCTATCGTGAGCGTCACGCTGCTGCCGTCGGAAGCGGGGACGGAGGATATCTCTCTTATAATGGCGCCGCTCGAGTTGACCTCGAGCACGCGGTTGCCCTGATGCTCCTTCGTTGCGCCGGTAAGGTATTCCTCCATGGTCGCCTCAACGCCCGATACGCCGATGCTGTCGTCGTACGAGTAGCCGAGCTTTATCAGCTCCTCGGAGTTTTCCGCGCTCATGCGCTGGCAGTAGCCGACTATGTGCGCAGCCTTCTCGCCGTAGGGGTAATGCCGTATCGTCGACTGCGAGGTCTGAAGGCCGGGCAGCTCCGAAGACATCATCTCGATCTTCGCCACAACGTCGAGACTGACGTTATACGCGATGGTCACGGGCATGTAGGAACGGTAATTGTTGAGCAGTACCTCCTGCCGGACGGAAATGACCTTATTGGCCTCTTCAAACGAAAGCTCCTCCGGGATGTACAGCTTTTTCCTTAATTGAAGATAAGCGTCCTCCGCCTTGATCCAGGTGGACATATCGTCCTTATCCTTCATGGGGAAGCTCATCACGTTGCAGAAATTCTTATACCTCGCCTTAACGAAGGTCTCGCTCGTAACGCCGAAATCGTAATAGATCCCGCCTTCGTCGTTCATGCGGATGTACGAGGTGTCTATGACGTGGCTGCCGCCGTTCTCGATTATGCGGATCGCCTTGATTATCGCCTCGGTATAGACGGCGCTCCAGTAATTCGTCCTGTTGTTGGGATCGCGGTAGAACTCCACGTTGAAGCATGCCTCGTCATATGCGAGCACAAGGCCGTTCCTGTCGAGTCGGCGAAGGCGGACGCAACGGCCATGCACAGCATCATGGCAAGCAGCAGAGCGGCTATCACTATGAGCCGGGATATCGGCTTTTTGGGACCGTCAGATCTCTTCATTCAAAAACATTCATTCCTCAAGCTTGATGGCTTCCTGCCGCCAGAGCTGGCGGTACAGCGCATGCTTGAAGAAAAGGTGCACCAGCACGCATACGCCTCCCGTAAGAAGGAAGCAGGGGAGTATGTACGTTGCGAACGCCATGAAATACGGCGGACGCGACCCGGCGAGCACTGCTGCGATAAGCAGTATATGCTCCTTTATGAACTAGCATATCATGGCGACCGCGGTGGGGACGATCAGGTTATCCGCAAAGAACTTGCGGTAGAACAGCCCGGCCGCCGCGCCGGAAAGCATATACGTCAGTGCGGTGAGCCCCACGATCTTGTTGAAAAGGATGTCGGCAAGGAGCCCCAGGGCGAAGCCTATCGCGCCCGCGGGCACGGGCCCCATCAGCACACCGAGCGATACTATCACCGCAAGCATAACGTCGGGCCTTATGCCGTAAAGGTTCACGACGTTAAAGAACATAGTATCAAGATAAAACGCCGCCGCAAGCGAAAGGACGAGCAGCCATTTGCGCATCAGTCCCCACCTCCCGTGCCGGTGATTATCATGACCTCCTCAAGGTGCAGAAAATCCACGGATGGAGTGACGAGCGCGTTGATCCCGGAGGGATCGGCGTCGAGCATGACTTCCTTTACGGTGCCGACCTTTATGCCCTTGGGATAGATGCCGCCGATGCCGCTGGTCATGATAACGTCGCCGGGGACGAGGTCGGTAAGATCCGTCGGAAGATAGTAAAGCTCAAGCTCGCCGGCGGGCTTGGAGGCGGAGAACACCCCGCGGACCATGCAGTTATCGCGCGTCCTCTCAACGGCAACGGCGACCGTCACGGTCGAATCGATCACGGACGTCACCTTACACCAGTTTGTGCCGACGTCGGTAACTTTACCCACGAGCCCGTCGCCCGAAATAACGGGCATGCCCGGCTCGATACCGCGGCTGCGGCCGACGTTGAGCGTTATCTCGTCGAACCAGACGCCGTTCGATTTGCCTATTACCCTTGCGGTAACGAGCTCGAAATCACCGAGCGAGCCGGAATAATTGAGCATCGAGCGGAGCCTTTCGTTCTCCTTCCGAAGCTCCTCAAGATCGAGCTTCGCCTGCTCGTACTGGGCGAGCTCCTGCTTGAGCCTCGCGTTTTCAAGATCGGCGTCCGTCTTGTTGAAGAGGTTTTTGAAGAAGCCCGAAACGCCGTTCGAGACCTTGTATGCGGCGGTCTGAACGGGGCGTGCGACTACGCCCGCGGCGTTTTCAAGCCACGGTATCGTGCGGGAGCGTGCGGAAAAGAACGCAAGCACCAGCAAAAGCACTACCGCCGCGGCCATTATTATCACGGGCTTATATGGAAAGGTCTTCTTCAAAACCGAAACCTCCGAATGTACAAATCTCTACATCTACATTATAACATCAAAACAAGAGTATGGCAATAGAAGCTTTGTATTAAGGCGAAAATAATCTTGCAAACGGGATAAAACTGCCATATAATACTTAAGATAGGGGAGGTGTGAGCGTATGGAAAAATATGTACTTGCTCTCGATCAGGGAACAACGAGCTCCCGCGCGATACTGTTCGACCGCAACGGCGGCATCCACGGCACGGCGCAGCTCGAATTCAAACAGTATTATCCGCATGAGGGATGGGTCGAGCATGACCCGATGGAGATATTGAGGAGCCAAAAGCTCGCGATAACCGCCGCCATGGAAACGGGCGAAGTGCCCGCAGGCAGCATCGCCGCCATCGGCATCACCAATCAGCGCGAGACGACCGTCGTATGGGAAAAGGCGACGGGCAGACCCGTCTACAACGCCATCGTTTGGCAGTGCAGAAGGACGGCCGATATCTGCGAAAAGCTCATCGCCTCCGGTCTTTCCGATTACGTTACGGAGAAGACGGGCCTTTTGATCGACGCCTATTTCTCCGCCACTAAAATCAAATGGATACTCGATAACGTCGAAGGGGCGAGGGAGAAGGCCGAACGCGGCGAGCTCCTGTTCGGCACGATAGACACCTGGCTGATCTGGTGGCTTACCGGCGGCAAGGTCCATGCGACGGATTATTCCAACGCCTCCCGCACCATGCTGTTCGACATAGACAGGCTCGAATGGGACGAGAAGATAATGAACGCGCTCGGCATCCCGGCTTCCATGCTGCCGAAGGCGCTCCCCTCGTCGGGCGATTTCGGCTGCGTCGCTCCCGGCATACCCGGGCTCGAGGCGCTTGCGTGGGTGCCCATATCGGGCGTCGCGGGGGATCAGCAGGCGGCGCTGTTCGGGCAGGGCTGCTTCTCAAAGGGTCAGGCGAAAAACACCTACGGCACGGGCTGCTTCCTAATGATGAACACGGGCGAAAGCTCTATGAGGAGCCGCAACGGCCTCGTCGCCACAGTGGCGTGGGGCTTGAACGGCAAGGTGGAGTATGCGCTCGAGGGTTCCGTATTCAACGGCGGCAGCGTAATAAAGTGGCTGCGCGACGGGCTCGGGCTCATCAAATCCGCTCCCGAGGTGAATATACTTGCCGAATCCGTCAAGGATGCGGGCGGCGTCATACTCGTTCCCGCGTTCACGGGCCTCGGCGCGCCGTACTGGGATATGTATGCGCGCGGCACTATGGTCGGCATTACCAGGGGCACTACCTCCGCGCACATCGCAAGGGCGGTGCTCGATTCGATCGCGTATCAGGTCAAGGACCTTATCTCCGCCATGGAGGACGACGTCGGCTTCCGCCTCTCGGAGCTGAGGGTGGACGGCGGCGCTTCCGTTTCCAACGTGCTCATGCAGATACAGTCCGATATGCTCGGCGTTGCGATCAACCGCCCCGAGGTCGTGGAGACCACCGCCCTCGGCGCGGCTTATCTCGCGGGGCTTTACGTGGGCTATTGGAAGGACCTTGACGATATAGAGGCGAACCGCAAGGTCGAGCGCGTGTTCACCCCCGCCATAGAGGAGGCGGAGCGCAAGCACCGCTATTCCGAGTGGCAGCGCGCCGTGGAACGCTCCCGCAACTGGAGCAACTGATATTAAACCAAAGAAATAAACCGAAAGGAATCAGATATTATTGAAACCAGACCTT
>CAMZAY010000058.1 GCA_947304365.1 uncultured Clostridia bacterium
GTTTACGCGCCGAATGCGAAGCGCGTTGCGCTCTCCGGCGATTTCAATTCCTGGGCGGGGGACGAAATGGCTTTTTGTCCCGAATTCGGCGTTTGGGAATTAAAGCGCGAGGCGTTCCAGGGGCAGCGCTACAAGTATGCGATAACCGGCCCCGGCGGGAACACGGTCCTGAAGAGCGACCCGTTTTCCGTGAGGAACGAGCTGCGTCCCGGCAGCGCGAGCGTCGTATGGGATCACTTCTTCGAATACAGGTCCGACCGCGAAAGGCGGCTCGGATATGATAAGCCCGTTTCCATTTACGAGGTGCATCTCGGCTCATGGGAGAAGGGGCTTTCGTTTATCGGCGCTTCGACGGTGCTTATCGACTACTGCCGATCCATGGGCTATACCGCGATAGAGCTGATGCCCGTTTGCGAGCATCTGCTTGACGAGAGCTGGGGCTATCAGACGAGCGGCATGTACGCAATAACCGCCCGCTACGGCACGCCGGAGGAATTGAAGCTGTTCGTCGACCGCGCGCATGCCGCCGGTATCGCCGTTATACTCGACTGGGTCCCGGCGCATTTCGTGAAGGACGACTGCGGCCTCCGGCTGTTCGACGGAACGCCCCTGTTTGAGTCGTCGGATCCCCTGCGCGCGGAGATGCCGCTCTGGGGCACGCTGCTCTATGATTTCGGCAAGCCGCACGTAAGGAGCTACCTCATTTCGAACGCGCTCTATCTTATAGAGAATTTCGGCATTGACGGGCTTCGCGTGGACGCGGTGAGCTGTATGCTCTATCTTGATTTCTGCAAGGCGGAGTGGCGCCCGAATCCCGATGGGTCGAACACCAATTACGACGCGGTGTCGTTTATACGGGAGCTCAATCACGCGGTGCACGAGCGCACCGGCGCGGTGATGATCGCGGAGGAATCGAGCGCGTATCCGTACGTTACCGGCGATAAGGGGCTCTGCTTCGACTACAAGTGGAACATGGGCTTTATGAACGATACGCTCAAGTATTTCGAGCTCGATTCCGTTTACCGCAAATACCATCAGGACAAGCTGACCTTCCAGATGACGTACGCCTTTGCGGAGAAGCACATACTGCCCTTCTCCCATGACGAGGTGGTTTACGGCAAGCGTTCGCTCATCGGGCGAATGCAGGGCAATTACGAGGCGCAGTTCGCTCAGCTCAGGCTGCTTCTCGCTTACCGCTTCGCCTGCCCGGGCAAAAAGCTGGAGTTCATGGGGAGCGAGTTCGGTCAGTACGACGAATGGGATTTCCGCCGCTCGCTCGAATGGTTCCTTTTGGATCACAAGCAGCACCGCGCCATGCAGAGCTTTGCCAAGTCGATGAACATCTTTTACCGCGAGAACAAAGCCCTGTGGAGGGACGACGCCGAATGGGAGGGCTACCGCTGGCTCTCGCTCGAAGACGCGGAGCACAGCATAATCGCGTTCAGGCGGCGCGATCCCGATTCGGGAGAGGGGATCGTCTGCATATTGAATTTCACCCCGGGCGAGCACGGCGCGTACCCGGTGGATCTCGGCCCGATAGCGGACGAGATCGGGGAAAGGACTTCTCTCCCCTGTGTGATGTCCACCCAGGGCAGGATGGACGCGCGCGCCGAAATAAAGGACGGGAAGCTCCTCGTGCCGCTTTACGGCTACGAAGGCGCATTCTATAAAATATAAACCGAAGCTGACCAGAGTTCACCAAGGAGGTATTGATATGCCAAAGAAAAAAATGATCGCGATGCTGCTTGCCGGCGGGCAGGGTTCAAGGCTGGGCGTGCTTACAAAGAGCATGGCGAAGCCCGCAGTGCCCTTCGGCGGCAAGTACAGGATCATCGATTTCCCCCTGTCCAACTGCGTAAACTCCGATATCGACACCGTGGGCGTGCTTACTCAGTATGAGCCGCTTGCCCTCAATTCCTATTTGGGCAGCGGGCAGCCCTGGGATCTTGACCGTATGAACGGCGGCGTATTCGTGCTGCCGCCCTACGTATCCGGCTCGGAGGGGCAGTGGTACAGCGGCACGGCGAACGCGGTCTACCAGAATCTTCCGTTCATAGACCAGTTCGATCCCGAATACGTGCTGATACTCTCCGGCGACCATATCTATAAGATGGATTACGCCAAGATGCTCCGCTTCCATGAGGAGAAAAACGCCGACGCAACGATCGCTGTGCTGACCGTTCCCATGGACGAGGCCTCGCGCTTCGGCATAATGAACACGGACGAATACGCCCGCATCACCGAATTTGAGGAAAAGCCCAAACAGCCGAAGTCCAACAAGGCTTCGATGGGCATTTACATATTCAACTGGCGCATTTTAAGGCCCTATCTTGTCAATGACGACAAGGACGGATCGAGCTCGCACGATTTCGGCAAGAACATAATCCCCGATCTTTTGAGGGCGGGCGCGAACCTTTATGCCTATGATTTCAAGGGCTATTGGAAGGACGTCGGAACGCTGAAGAGCCTGTGGGAGGCCAATATGGATCTTTTGGGTCAGCGTCCCGAGTTCCGCCTTGCGGATAAGGATTGGCGCATCTATTCCAAGAGCCCGGCGATGCCCCCGCACTACCTGGGCGAGCTTGCCGACGTTACCGACAGCATCGTATCCGAGGGCTGCGTGGTCTACGGCAACGTGAAGCACAGCGTGCTGTTCACGGGCGTGCACGTGGCAAAGGGCGCCTATATCAGGGATTCGATCGTTATGCCCGGCGCCGAGATAGGCGAAAACGCGATAATCAACAAAGCCATTATCGGCGAGGGCGCCGTCATATCGCCCGGCGCCGTGATCGGCTCCGACCCCACTCCGGAGGACGGCGTTTACGATACGTCGCTCTCCGGCGATATCACCCTCGTCGCCAACACCGTGACCGTGCCGGAGGGCAAGCGTGTGCCCGTCGGCATGATAGTCAAGTAAAGGGCAGAAAGGATCCACCATGGAAAACGCATTCGGTTTGATCTACACAGGCGACGCGAGCATGCAGCTCCGCGATCTGACCTTCTCCCGCTCCGTCGCGGCGGTCCCCTTCGGCGGCAGATACCGCACGATAGACTTTATGCTTTCTGATCTTGTCAACACGGGCATTTACAACGTGGGCATAATCGCGCAGAGGAATTACCATTCCCTTATGGACCATCTTGAAAGCGGCAAGGAATGGGATCTTCACAGGAAGCGCGACGGTCTGTTCATACTGCCCCCATTCGTTACGCACGACAATACCGGCGTTTACAAGGGAACTGTCGACGCGATCCGCTCCTGCATGGGGTACATTCGCCGCTCCAGCCAGAAATACGTCGTGCTGATGGGCAGCCATACCATCTACAACACGACGTATAACGAGATGATCCGCTCACATATCGAGTCCGGCGCGGACATCACGATAATGTACAACAACGTGGAAAACTACGACATGAGCGAGCAGTTCGACGATCTGAGGCTCAAGCTCGACTCGAACGGCCGGGTGATCGACCTTGCCATGAACCCCGCCCAGCCCGAGTCGAATCTCTGCAGCTGCGACGTCTTCGTTATGGAGAAATCGACGCTCGAATACCTTGTGGAGGACGCTTTCGCTCACGCGCGCTACGATTTCATGAGCGACGTGCTGGTAAGGAGCGTAAACGAGCTCAATATCCGCGGCTGGGAATACAAGGGCTATGTGGCAAGGCTCAACTCCCTGATCGGCTATTACAGGCACAATATGGCGCTGCTGGACAAAGCGGTCTCGAAAGACCTCTTCAGCAGCGAGCACCCGATCTACACCAAGATAAAGGACGAGTTCCCCGCGGTCTACGTCGGCGAGGGAAAGGCGATCAACTCCATCGTGGCGGACGGCTGCGTTATAGAGGGGCGCGTTGAAAACAGCGTGCTGTTCCGCGGCGTACACGTTTCGCCCGGGGCGATCGTCAAAAACAGCATCGTGATGCAGGCCGCCGACATCGGCGAGGATTCGTATCTCGATTATATGATACTCGACAAGGGCGTGTCCGTCGGCAGGGGAAGGAATCTTTCCGGGCACGGCTCGTACCCCGTCATTTTGAGAAAAGGGACCAAGGTCTGACAGACCGTACTGAAAGGGCAGAATTATGAGGATACTCTTTGCTGCAAGCGAATGCGTCCCGTTCATAAAAACGGGCGGGCTCGCGGACGTCGCGGGAACGCTGCCTAAGGCGCTCGCCTCCGTTTCCCCGGGGGACGAGATCCGCGTCATGCTCCCCAAATACCGGCTCATACCCGAGCATTACCGTTATTCCATGCGGCACGTGTTCGATACGACCATCGCCCTCGGCTGGAGGAACCAATATCTCGGCGTAGACGAGCTGGAGCTTGACGGGATCAAATACTGGTTCATCGACAACGAGTTCTATTTCGGCGCCGATTACGTTTACGGCGCGGGCGATTTCGAGAACGAACGCTTCTGCTTCTTCGCAAAGGCCGTGCTCGAGAGCCTTACAAGGCTCGATTTTATCCCGGACGTCATCCACTGCAACGACTGGCAGACGGGCTTTATACCGCTCCTTGTCAGGCAGTATTCCAAACGCCCCGAGTACGCCGGAATAAAGACCGTTTTCACCATCCACAATCTGAAATTCCAGGGAATAATGAGCCGCCCGCTCGCGGAGGATCTGCTTTCGCTCGGGCAGGATGAGCTCAACAGCGTGGAATATTCCGGCTGCGCCTCCGCAATGAAGGCGGGCATAAGGTACTGCACCCGCATAACGACCGTCAGCCCCACTTACGCAAAGGAGATACTCACCCCCGAATACGGCGAGACGATGGATCTCGACCTCAGGCTACGCGCGGGGGACCTTGTCGGCATACTGAACGGCATCTCGAACGAGCTGTTCGATCCCTCGAACGACAAGGCGCTGCCCATGGCGTTCGACAAGGATTCGCTCGTGGGGAAGGCCGCCTGCAAGGAGGCGCTTCTTGAGGAGCTCGGTCTTGAAAGGAATATCGACAAACCGCTCTTTGCCGTGATCTCCCGCCTGACCGATCAGAAGGGCGTCGACAAGATACGCAGCATACTCCCGAAGCTGCTTTGGGAGGGCGCGCAGGCGGTGGTACTGGGCATGGGCGACAAGGATTATGAGGATTATTTCGCCTGGCTCCAGCACGAAAGCCCCAATTTCGAGTTCCGCCGCGAAATGAACGACGCGCTTGCCCGCCGCATTTACGCGGGCGCGGACCTGTTCCTGATGCCCTCGCGGTTCGAGCCCTGCGGTCTGTCCCAGATGATGGCGCTGCGCTACGGCTGCATACCCATCGTGCGCGAAACGGGCGGGCTTGCCGATACCGTAGAGCCCTATAACGAATTCGAGAACAAAGGCTGCGGATTCTCGTTCTACGGGCACAGCTTCGAGTCGTTCGCGAACGTCGTGAACCTTGCGCTCAACGTTTACAGCAATAAAAAGCGCTGGACGGAGCTTGTGAAACGGGCGATGTCCGTCGATTTCGACTGGCGGCAGAGCGCCCAGAAATACCTTGAAATGTACCGCGGGCTGTGACGATTTAACAGAACAAAAACCGGCTGATGCGTTCGGGCATCAGCCGGTTTTTTCATATTTCTTTATTTTTTGAGATCCAGCAGCCACGGGGCGATATGGCAGTACCCGGTCGGATTCTTCTCGAGGTACTTCTGATGATACTCCTCCGCGGGGCAGAAATTCATCAAGGGCATGAGCTCCACCATAAGGGGCGCCCCGATCTTCCTTTCCTCCGCCGCAAAGGCTTCCTTCAGCTCGGGGAGGAGGCTCTCGTCCTCGTAATACACGCCGGTGCGGTACTGAACGCCCTCGTCCTCGCCCTGCTTATTGACGGAGGTGGGATCGATTATCATGAAATAATACTCCATGAGCCGGCTCACGCCGATCTCGTTCTCGTCGAAATCGACCTTCACCGTCTCCGCGTGACCGGAGGACGCGCAAACCGCCTTATAATCCGTTTCGTCCGTCGGACCGTTGGCATAGCCGGTCTCGGTCTTTTTTACTCCGTCGAACTGGTCGAAAAACCTTTGCGTGCCCCAGAAGCAGCCGCCTGCAAGATACAGCGTTTTCATGCGTTTCTCCCTTCAGCTGAGTTTTTCGAGCCCCAGCCTAAGACGGCGAAGGGTCTCCTCCCTGCCGAGGAGCGCGGCGATCTCGATAGCGCCGCCGGGGGTTACGGTGCGTCCGCTCATCGCTATGCGAACGGGCCAGAGGAGCGTGCCGTTCTTCATGCCCTTTTCGGCGGCGTAGCCGATCAGCGTATCGTGGAGCGCGGTCTCGGTCCAGTCGGGAAGCGCCTCAAGCATGGGTATGACGCTCTCGAGCACGGTCTTCGACACCGCGGGATCGGTCTTCGACTTCTTGTTGGTGAAGAGCTCGATATCGTAATCCTCGTCGAGCTTCGCAAGGAAATCGACCACGCCCGCAATGTCGGAGAAGACCTCCGTCCTGGGCTGGAGTATGCGGATGAAGATATCCTCGTTCTCGGGCTTCTCCGCCATTTCGCCGACGCCCGCCTTGCAGAGCCAGGGCTTCGCCTTCTCGAAATACGCGCCGCCGTCCATCCTGCGGATGTACTCCGCGTTCATCCATTTGAGCTTATTATGATCGAAGATCGCGGGGGACTTCGAAAGCCCCTCGAGGCTGAACGCCTCCTTGAGCTCATCGAGAGTGAAAAACTCCCGCTCGTCGCCCGGGCTCCAGCCGACGAGGGCGAGGTAATTGATTATCGCCTCGGGAAGATAGCCGAGATTCACAAGATCCTCGAACGTGGCGTCGCCGTCGCGCTTGGAGAGCTTATGCGTCGCGTCGCGCATGATGGTGGTGAGATGCACGTAGGTGGGCTTTTCCCAGCCGAACGCCTCGTACAGAAGATTGTACTTCGGGGTGGAGGAAAGATACTCCATGCCGCGGAGCACGTGCGTGATGCCCATGGTATGATCGTCGATGACGTTCGCGAAATTATAGGTGGGCATGCCGTCCGCCTTAATGAGTATCATATCGTCAAGCTCGCTGCAGTCGACCTCGATATGCCCGAA
>CAMZAY010000059.1 GCA_947304365.1 uncultured Clostridia bacterium
TGCTCACGGATTCCCCCAAGCGCATCACCATCGCCGTCAACAAGGCGAACCTCACCCACGACATGATATTGAAGACCGGCGAATTCAACGTATCCGTGCTCACCGAGAGCGTGACGATGGACGTTTTCAAGCAGTTCGGCTTCCAGTCCGGCAGGAACGCGCATAAATTCCTCGGCTTTGAGGATTTCGAGATCGCCTCGAACGGCATCCCCTACATCACCGCGCACACCAACGCATTCTTCTCCGCCAAGGTCGTCGCCGCCGCCGACAACGGCACGCACACCCTCTTTACCGCGGAAGTCACCGAGGCGGAAGTCCTCTCCGGCGAAGAAAGCGTGACCTACGCCTACTACTTCGCGCATATCAAGCCCAAGAAGAACAAGCCCGCCGAGGAGAAGCGCGGCTGGGTCTGCAAGACCTGCGGATATTTCCATGAGGGCGACGAGCTCCCCGCCGATTTCGTATGCCCCATCTGCAAGCACGGACCGGAGGATTTCGAGCGCGTCGAGCCCGCCCCCAAGCCGACCGGCCATAAATGGGTCTGCGAGATCTGCGGCTTCGAGTACGAGGGCGAGACCCTGCCCGCCGACTTTGCCTGCCCCCTGTGCAAGCACGGACCGGAGGACTTCAAGCAGCTGTATTGATGTGTTGCTCCATTACAGTAAAAAAGCTTGGTTTCAAAACGAAACCAAGCTTTATTATTTGTCACGGGAGAAAAACCGCAGGTTTTTCAACCACAATTGCTAATTGCTAATTCCCGATTCCGCCTGCCGTTCCTTCATCAGGCTCTTCGCCTGTTCCTTGCCCTCGAAAACGATGAGCTCAAGGCCCACCTCCGGGGTGATCATGCCGGTCTCGACAAGGCGGAACACGGTGTCGTTATGCGCGATCGCGCTGAAGCCCGTTTCCTTCTGCACCTTTACGGTGACGCGGATCGACATGGGCATATCGTCCATGTTCATTATCTCGCGCGCGGCGGCGTCCGCCTTCCTCGCGCCCTCCGGATCGGAGCGGTCGATAAACGTCTTTATGCAGCGAAGCCCCAGGGCGAATTCGCGCTCCAGCTCAAGCTCCTGCTCCACCGCCTTGCGGAAGGCGGAATGCAGGCTCTTTGCCGCCATGCGTGCGCGTTTTGAGGATTTCTCCTGCAGCGCAGATATCGCGGTGCCGCTCGTTACGCCGTAATTGGTCATCCCGCGCGACCAGTCGTTGGAGCCGGATTCCTCCTTTATCGTGTCCCTCATATCCGCGACGTACTGGATGATGTACGCGGGGAGCGGCGCCGTCTGGAACCAGGTGACGCCGTTAAGGCTGTCGCCCTTGTGGACTTCCTTCGACCAATCGCGAAGATCGTCCGCGTCGAAGCCCGAAGCGCCCGTGACGAGCAGCTTGTTGTGCGAGGCGAGAAGGGCGTTTTTAAGCACGACCTGATCGAGCTTGTCGGAGTAGCGCTGGCTCGTCTCGAACATATCGACGAAGCCGTATCCCAGCGCCGAGCCGCGCCTTGGGAAGAGCGCCGTCACGACGAACGGGTATTTACCGTGCCTGTACATACCGCCGGGACGGGACTTGCGGGAGTCCTCCAGTATCCTTCCGCCCGCCATCCTCAACATATGCACGGAGTATTTGCCGGTCTTTGCGTCGAATTTCCTCTGCCAGCACTCGATAAGGAGCATGTTCTTGTCCGTGCGGGGCGTTATGAGCCCGTCGCTCACGGTGTCCATATAGAGGCTGTCCTCCGTGAAAAGCTCGCCCTCGTCGGGATAGTGCTCGCGGAACCAGTCGCGCGTGCGGCGTGTGAACTTGAACACCGCCCTGCCGTCCTGGATATCTGCCGCCGCGGGATCGAAGAGTATTGAGGAGATGTCCACGCGGCGTATGAACGCGGAGCCCATGCCGCCCGCGGCGTCGGGATCGTAGCCGACCTCCTGCACGCCGTAGCCGCAGACCAGAAGATCGTGCGTAAGAAGGCGGTATTCCTCGTCATATCCGCAGTTCAGGTGATCCTCGCGGATGACCTGTGTCAGCGTCTCGGCAAGCTCGGTATAGGCGTTGCTGTCGGCGGTAATGACCGCCTCGGGCATGTATTCGTCAAGATCGGCGCGAACGTTCTCTATCGCGCTGTGTATGACGGGCGTGACTGGGCGCGGCTCGTTGGGATCGTCCACGGGAACGTCGAACCAGTGATCGCCGCGGTAGATGGTCTCGCAGCGGTCTATCCTCGCCCGCTCCCCCGCGTACGCCTCGTAGAATTCGCGGAAGAGCTCGTAAAGCGGAGCCGCGTCCGCAGTAGCTTTGATTTTGTTGTTCATTCGGTTTCCTTTCACGCGGCGGGCGTTTTGCCCCGCCGCAATTGTATTCAGCAGTTCAGATAGCCGCTTTTTCTCGGCTTGTTCATGTCAAGGGGATCGAAAACGCGCTTCCTCTTTATCTCCGCCGGTTTGTTTGCAGCCGGCCGGGACATTATCCCGTAGCGAAGCGCCTCCGGAGCGTGATCGTCGCCGTCGGCGGCGTCCTCCCTGCAGCGGGGATCGTACTGAAGCGCCGGCAGCTGGCGGATAAGATTCACGCAGTCCGAGAAGCAGCGCCATTTGGGCTCGCCGTCCGCCCCCAAAGCGAGGTGATCGCGAAGCCTCTGCCAGCCGGCGATGCGCGTATTGTCCGCCGGCGTTACCGCAAGTCCCGCCTTTATGAATATCTCCGCAAGGCTCTCGCCGACGAAGCCGCCCTCCGAAGAGAGCGTCTGTCCGCGCTTCTGCCAAAGGTCCGGCGAGGCGACGGTGTAGGCGATATCCTCGCCTGCGGAAAGCTCCGTCACGCGCTTTGCGACCTCCTCCGCCCTGAGCTGTCTTACGTAGAGCTCGCGGTAGGTTATTATGCGCCCCTCCGGATCGACCGCGTGCCAAAGCACGCAGCAGGGGTCGTTGTAGCCCCAGTCCATCGATCGGAAGCGCTTGTACCACGCGGGTATCTCGTAAGGGGGAACGACGTGCTTTTCCCTTGAGAATTCGCGGAAATACTGCCCCGCGTGCACGTCCCAGTCGCCCTCGAGATGCGCTCTTCTCAGATCCTCCGGCAGCGTCATCAGCTGACGCACGTACCCGGGATCCGCCTCTATGAGCGCCTTGTTGTCCCATATCCTCGCGGGGATGAATACGTAATCCTCCGGGTTTTCGTCACCCCTGTGGTCGCGGTCGATGAAAAGCCGCTTTACCCACTCGTGCCCGACGTTCCCCGGGTTGCAGGTGTAATACATCCTCGGTGTGAAGCCCTTTTTCGAGGTCCTGTTGCAGGTGGTCAAAAACTGCTGCTGTTCCTCGGTGAAATGCGTCGCTTCCTCCATGCCTATCACGGCGTATTCCTGCCCCTGGTACTGATAAACGTCGCCCTGCGTATCGCAGTAGCCGAGCTTTATCCTCGACCTGTTGGGAAATGTGAAAACCCTTTCCGTCGCGTTATACTGCGCGAAGCCGTAAAGCTCCCTTTGGAGCGGCAGTATGTGGTTCTCGCGAAGCTCCGGAAGCGTGCGCCTTAGAAGAAGTATGTTAAGCTCCGGGTAATTCAGCGCGAGCAGCACGAGCTTTCGGCGCATAGCCCAGCTCTTTCCGCCGCCGCGCGCTCCCCCGTAAGCGGTGTGTCTCGCCCTTGAGAGAAAGAATTCCCTCTGTCTTTTATTGGGCGATCCCTGTAAAACCAACGTGCGGGTAAAGATCGCCTCCCTTCCGTTTGCTATTGCTTTTTTTGCGGTTTTGCTGTATCATTCTCGTTGTAAAACGAGGCATAAAAGGTGTTCGGCAATGAAGAAGAACTCGCGCGCGGTCGGCGTTTTATGCGTAGTGCTCGCATCGATGTGCTACGGCATAACGCCGATACTCTCGAATACGGCGCTGAAGGGCGGTCTCCCGGGGGAATTCCTCACCCGGGTGTTCGGTCACGCTCCCGAGGCGATGCTCCTGGACGCCTCCCGCGCGATGCCCAACGAATCCGTCGTCGGCTTCGGCATGGCGATAGCCTGCGTGCTCTCGCTCATCCCCTGCCTTATCGGGAGGAAGAGCCTTAAGGTCACCGGCAGGCAGGCGCTTGAAATGGCGGCGTTCGGCGGGGGCGGCTTCACCGCCACGATGCTCCTGATATCGTATGCTTATTTCTGCATCCCCGCCGGCATGACGATCGTGATAAACTTCACTTATCCGATACTCGTCGCGCTGATCTCCGCCGTGTTGTTCAAGGAGAAGCTGAAGCCCTTAAGCATTGCCGCGCTCCTTATCGCGATAGGGGGCATAGCCCTCATCTCGCTTACGGGCGGCTCTGCCGCCATTGGGCCGAGGCCCGCCCTCGGGATACCGCTCGCGCTGCTGTCCGGGCTCGCTTACGCGGTCTATTTCCTTGCGGGCAGGCACTCTTCTTACGCCAAGCTCGATACCTCCGTCGCCAATTTCTACATAACCGGCTCGGCGGCGGTGATCTGCTTTGCCGTCGCGCTGATCGCAGGCCGGTTCCGCCTGCCGCCCAATCTGTTCATGTGGGCGGTGCTTCTGTCAAGCGGCGTGCTCGGCTATATGATCGGCCTTCGCCTGCTGCTTACGGGTATAAGGCTTTTGGGCTCCACCCCCGCCTCCGCGCTCAATACGCTCGAGCCGGTCTTCGCCTCCGTTACGAGCATGCTCGTTTTCGGCGAGATAATGAGCGGCATGAAGATACTCGGCGCGTTCCTCGTGCTTGTCGGCGCGCTTTTGTCGATACTCGCAATGCGCCCCGCAAAAAAAGCCTGATTTCATTTCCTTATCGCGTCGAACGCGCCGTTCGCGGCAAGCGCCACGGCTGACGCGTTTATGAACGCCATCACGAGCCCGCTCCACTCAAAGCTCTTCGTCGCGAGCGCGGCAAGAACCATTATAACGACCGCGATAATATAGCTCACCAGCCTTGAGGGGATCCTTTTGACAAAGGGGATCTCCTTTATAAGCTGCGTCATGAGGGTCGTCGCGAGCGTCGCTCCCGAATAGGTCATGAGCGTGCTCCATGTGAAAAAGTCCTTCATTCCGATCCCCCCTCACGAAGCCCTGTGGCGCGAGACGAACTCCCGCACGCCGCTCATGGTGATCCTGCCGCAGCGCCCGTCCGGCGCGCCGCAGTAGTAGCCGAGGGCGTTGAGCGCCTTCTGCAGATGCATTATGCATTCGCCCTGTATCATGGGGCTTTTTACGCTGAGCACAACGGGCTCGTCCCTGTACTCGCTGTCGTACGAGAGCTTTCCCGTTACCAGGCCCCTGTGCGTCCACGGTCTTTCGGAGAAGCGCGTCACGCACACGCCGAAGTGTATGCCGCGCGCCTCCACGCAGAGCGGCTCGCCGTTGAGGAAGCCGCAGACGAAGCCAACGTGGCTCATCCTGCCGTCCCCGTTACGGTAGAACACCGCTTCGCCGATCTCATAGGGGCGCTCGACCTCGTCCACCCGGCCGCGCTCGGTGCACCACGCGCTGTAACAGTAGTTCGCCGTAACGTCGGTATCGAGGAAGCTGTCGAGAAGTCCCTGGCAGTCGGTCGCCTTTCTTTTAAGCGCCGCCCAGTTCTCGGTCGCAGCTGCGAACGCCTCCCGCGTCCAGCCCCTGTGCTTGTAAAAATGCTCATATCTCTCTTCGAGGAGCGCCTTCGTTACCTGCGTGCCGGTCGTGCCGTAAAGGTATTCCCAGGGCTCCTTTCCGCATTCTTCTGTGTCGATGGGGAGCTTGGCCCCCTTGGGTATGCTCTCCGCCTTTGCGTGGGAGAGCGCGAATATGATAAAATCCACTGCGTTCTTCATTGTTTTGACTCGATATCTTTCCTTTTCTTCAAATCCGTTGTCTTTCGCGTATGGCGCTCCTGCATGTGAAATTGAATCTCGCCGTGGTTGCGAGCATGTCGTAGGAATGCCCGATCGTAAGTCCTATGCTTGCGGACCAGATCTCTATCTCGCACTCGACCATGCCCGGCGCGAACGACTCGGGCGCGAGCTCTATCGTGACCGTGCCGCCCGATTTCGATACGCCGCTCAGCTCGTCCTGTACGTTTACTCCTTTTGACGAGGCGAACACCGCCTTGACCTGCCTTCCGGTCAGATCGAGCGCCGTGCCGCCGTCCTTGATGTTGAGCACTATGACGTTGCCCGTATCGCCGTCGACTACCTCGAACGGTCTTGAGGGAGTGACTGCCTTCAGGTCGAGATCCAGGCTAAACTGCTTCAATACTGGACCGGCTGCCATAGATTGCCTCCGTATCCCGGATCGTGGTGCCCGCCGCCGACGGCGCCCGTCTGCGGCATATATGCGTTGTACAGATCCCAGTAATCCACCTGCGGCAGGTTGTACTGCACCTGCCAGCGGCGTATCCTCCACTCACGGTCGTTGCTGGTAAAGAACAGATACCTTTCGGCGGGCGAGAGCCCCTTAAGGTAGCGCGCGTAATCGACGTAGGTGTAGTCCTTGTCCAGATAGGAGAAGTCCCCGTCGTACCATACGCCGTCGAAGTACGAGCCGTTCTTGTTGTGTCCGTAAGGCATCGCTGCGCCTTCCTCCGAAGCGTCGCCTTCGGACGCGCCGGTATCGGAGCCGTGGGAGCCGTGCGACCCGTGCGAGCCCGAAGAGCCCGTCCTCCCGCCGGAAGAGGAGGAGTATCTCCCCGCGAGCGTCATCCTCGCCTTCGCCAGCTCGCCCTCGATCTTCTGCATGGTCTCAAGCGCCTTGTAAAGGTATTCCGCCATGGAAGCCGAGTACTTGCCCTCAAGCGCAGATATGTCGGCGGCGGCGTTGGCGTTCTCCCTCGCCTTCATCGAGGAAATATAACTCGATCCGCCCATTCCGCGGGCGTAAGCGTCTGCGTCGAGCTCGGCCTTGTTGGCCCTGCCCGTCCTCTGCCTCTGCGCGATGGCGGCGTCTATCGACGGGCGCAGGAAGCTCTCGAAAAGCCCGTAGAGCTCGTTGAACGACGGGATATCCGTTATGCCGTAGGCGCGGAGCCTTTGGTAAAGCCTGTTGT
>CAMZAY010000060.1 GCA_947304365.1 uncultured Clostridia bacterium
AAGGCTTATTCGAGCACCGCAGCCAACGAGAACGCGCTTCTTATAAACACCTCCGAAGCGGTCACGATAAACGATCCGACCGTCACCAAAACGGGCGACGCGGACGGCGGCGATAATTCGAGCTTCTACGGAGTCGGCGCGGCGGTGCTCGCAATGGGCGGCACGACGACGACCATTACCGGCGGCACGATAACCACCGGCGCTTTCGGCGCGAACGGCGTGTTCTCCTACGGCGGGAATGGCGGCATGAACGGCGCAGAGGGCGACGGGACCACCGTTATAATACGCGGCACGACCATCGTGACGACCGGTTCCGGCTCCGGCGGCATAATGACCACCGGCGGCGGCAGGACCTACGCGTACGATCTTAACGTCACCACGAGCGGACAGTCCTCCGCGCCCATCCGCTCCGACCGCGGCGGCGGCATAGTCGTTGTCGACGGCGGCACTTATACCTCGAACGGGCTCGGCTCTCCCGCCATATACTCCACGGCGGATATCACCGTGTCGAAGGCGAAGCTCGTTTCCAATCTTTCGGAGGGCGTCTGCATAGAGGGACTCAATTCGATCACCCTCAACAACTGCGAGCTCACCGCCAACAACACCAAATGCAACGGCAGCGCAACGTTCAACGACACAATAATGATCTATCAGTCGATGTCGGGCGACGCGGCGAGCGGCACCTCCGCCTTCAACATGATGGGCGGCACGCTTACGAGCAAAAACGGGCACGTTTTCCACGTGACCAACACCAGCGCGGTGATCACGTTAAACGGCGTTAAGATAGTCAACGAGGACGCGGGGAAGGTTCTCCTCTCCGTCTGCGCCGACGGCTGGTCGGGCGGCTCGAACGCCGCCGTGCTCCGCGCCGTGGGGCAGGCGCTTGACGGCAATATCCTCGTCGGAAGCAACTCACGGCTCACGCTCGAGCTTACGGAGGGATCGTCGTTTACCGGCATGATAGGCGGGAACATCGTGAACGCGAAGGGCGCGACCGTCTCGACCGAGGTCGGCGAGGTCTCCGTCACCATAGACGCTTCGAGCACCTGGACGCTCACGGGAGACATCTATATCACCGGGTTTACCGGCGACGCGTCGAGCATCATCTCCAACGGCTACGCGCTGTACGTCAACGGCGTGAAGCTGACGGGAACAAGGTAAGTAAACAGCATGAAAAAGCCCCGCCGTTCAAGCAAAACGGCGGGGTCGTTTTTTTCTGTCAAAGCGCTGTATCAAGGTTTTCGCGCGCTTCCGCGCTGTTCGAGGTGATCATGCGGAGCTTATCGCAGGAGGCTTTTTCGGCGCAGCTCCCGCAGAAGGGCACGGCTTTTTCAAGCGCGCACTGCCGGATAGCGCAAAGGGACTCGCAGAAGGGCGTTTTCCTGCCCGCGGCGCGGCAGCCCTCGCAGTTTATCATCTCGGGCGTTATTGAAACTCCGTTAAGCTCCGACCAAAGCGAAGCCACCTTCTTCCGCAAGGCGTCGTCGTTGTTTTTCGTCGCGGCGAACGCCTCGCATTTTTCGCAGTCAAGACCGCAGTAAGCGATAAGCTCTTTCATATTCCCTCCCGTTCCGCGTGGGATCAGCGTTTCTTTTTTTTCATTAGCTTCGCCGCGCCGAGCACGTATTTCATGCCCGCCTCGACGATCATAAGGCCCATAACTATACCGAACGCGGTGCTTAAAAGTTTTGTCCCGCCCGACGCGGCAAGCGCCTTGTCGCCCGAGACGAGCCCGTGCATCATCTGGTAAAGCGACGAGCCCGGCGCGAGCGGCAGTACACCGATCGTCACGAAGATCGTCGCGGGGGCCTTTTCCACCCTTGCCATTATCTGCGAGTATATGCAGCAGAACGCCGCGGCGATGAGCCTGCAAAGGAAGTTGGAGCTGATAAAGCTCGAGGCGGCAAGGTATGCGCCTACCATCAGAACGCCGCCGAGGGCGCACGCCGCAAGGCGCCTTCCCCTAACGCCGAACCAAAGCGCAAAGCCCAGGCAGATTATCACCGCGAATACGAGCAGGAGTATCGCCCCGGGCTGCGCCGCCTCCGCTTCGGCGGGGACCCACCCCCTCAAAACGTAAAGCGGCACGGCTATGCCGAGCGCGATCCCGAGTGCGCCCGTGACCGAAAGGGTGATATTCGATATTCCCGAAAGCGGATCAAGGTGGATCAGATCGCGTATGCCGTTTGTCGCCGCAAGGCCGGATATCAGCATCATTACGACGCTCGCCGTTATCAGCCCGACGTGATGCCCGAAGCCGAGATGCACGCAGGTGATTATGAAGAATTCGCTCAGCATGGACACGGCAAGATTGAGTATAAGCGGGTTCGATTCCCTTCCGGAAAGCCGTCGCACGGCGAACGTGATCAAAAGCGACGCCGCCGCGACGACGAGTATATCCATAAAGTCGCAGCCGAAGAACCCGGCGAAGCCTATTACGCCGAGTATGCCGGCAAGGTAGGTGATAAACGCGCGGCTCTTCTTTTTGACCGGGACGGCGGCGAATTCCCCGGCGAACTCTTCCGCGTCGGGTTTTTCGCCGACGACCTTTCTGGAAAGCGAATTGAGCGCGTCCAGCCGACCGAAATCGGTAGCGACGCCGCGTACGTGGCGGATCTCCGAAAAGACCTCCCCTTCGGGGGAAGTTGCCGTACCCTGAACGGTGGAGGGCACGACCCAGAAATTGACGTTTTCAAAGCCGTAGCTCTCGGCAAGCATATAAACGGCGGTCGTCACGCGGCGCGTTTCGCCGCCGCAGCCTATCATGGCCGCGCCGAGATCGAGTATCAGCCCGAATATCTTACGGTATTCCATATCGCTTTCTTTCCTGCGTTTCTTATTAAGGCAAGTCTATCATATCCTTCTTTGTTTTTCAATCCGGCAGAGGAATAATGCCGTCCCGGGCGATCGCGGTCAAACGACGCCGCTCTCCGAAATACTGAATTCAAGCGCGTCGATATCGAGCTCCGCCTCCGCGCCGTAGGGCAGTATGAAGGTCGGCGACGAATGCCCAAAGTTGAGCCCGCTCATGACGGGGAGATCAGGCCGCCCGTATTTATCCGAAACGATGCTCCGGATACACTCTGCGAGCGGGGCGAAGCTGTCCGGCGAACGCAGCTTGCCTATTATCATGCCGCGGATCGCTTCAAGGAAGCCGCTCTGCCCCAGCCAATCGAGAAATACGGTAAGATACTCAACGTCGCAAAGCTCGGGGATATCCTCGAAAAAGAGTATGCTGCCCTCAAAATCCTTCCTTTCGACGAGCGCAGATCCGTCCGGCGCGCGGAGAGTCCTGATATCCGCATGACCTCCGAAAAGCTTTCCGCTCACGCGGCCCCTGCCCTGCACGTACTGACAGCCGGGGTTGGGCACGTATGTTTTGAGGGAAGCCCTGTCGGTGCGGGAACCCGCGCTGAAGGACCATTCGTCGGAGGGCTCGATCGTGCCGAGCGGCGAAGCGTCGAAAAAGGTCTTCACGAACCAGCGGCGGCTGTAGGGATGCCAGCGCCCGTTCTCCGCGATCGAGGTGAGGAGATTATCGCCGTAAAAGGTCGAAAGCCCCAGCCGCCAAAGGTAGAGATGGATCGTCATGATATCCGAATAGCCGCAGAATATCTTGGGGTTTTCAATGAACGGCTCCGGCTTGAGATAGGGGAGCAGGCGCACGGAGCCGTTCCCGCCTATGTTGGCTATTACCGCCTTGACGTTTTTGTTCTCAAACGCCCACATAAGGTCGTCCGCACGCGCTTCGGGGTTGTTTTTAAGATATGCGGTCCCCCGCAGCGAGTTGGGCGCGGCGACGACCTCGAGTCCAAGCTCGTTAAGGCGCGCGCAGCCCAGCCGGTACTGCCATATTACGCGCGGAGCGCCGGCGCAGCCCCAGGACGGGCTGACCGCGGCAACGGTATCTCCTTTATTCAGCTTTGGCGGTTTGATCATACGAACCTCTTTTCACAGGCGGCAAAGTCAAAATGTCTTGAAAAACGACGCAAGCTCCGTAAGCTCGTCAAAGCCGAGCTTCTTATAAAATCCGTAGGCGGGCATATTCCTGTCGGTCATAAGGAAGACGGTGTTTATACCGCGTTTTTTAAGCTCGGCTTCAATAAGCGAAAAGAACTCCTTGCCGACGCCCCTTCCCTGATATTCCGCGCGGAGACACAGCTCCTCGATAAAATACTCGGTACCGCCGCACCAATGCTTGATCTTGCCAACGGAAACGCCGGCAAGAAGATCCCCGTCGAACAGCCCGTACACGAGCGAGCCGCGGACCTCGGTAAGATCCCGCAGGTAATTATCAAGCTGCTTTTCGTCGCTCCAATCCTCATTCCAGGGCGGCGCGCCGAATACTTCCCCAAGCATGCGCTTTATCTCTTCGAAAAAGGTCTGATCGATTTCTTTTATGTACATAATGCTCCCTCGACTGTCGACCGCGTTAACGCTATAGGCGCGGAGGGATCCGCAGTCGGTCCTTTCCGGGGCCGCGGTCAACGGAATTCTATTTTTGAGGCAACGTCCCAGGTATCGCTGACGGGCTCGATGTCCTCCACCCGGATCACCCATTTGCCGTCGCCGTATTTTGAAGCGACAACTTTGGAACGCACGCCCTCGCGTTCGTCGTTCGGGCGGACGGCTCCGTCCATCATAATGGTAACGCTCGAGCAGTATTTTTTGCTGCTGAACCAATCGCCGTAAAGCGTCTTCTCCGTCTCGTCGGAGATCGCCTTCTCAACGACGACCCTCACGAATTCGACGGCGCCGCGTTCTTCGTCATCCGATTCCCAGTCGCGGTCGAGCCACAGGTGGGTCTCCCTCTGCCAGAATTCCTCCGACGCTGCCAGTTCCTTGAATTCGTCATAAAGCCTTTGGGTCTCGGATTCCTTAAGGCTGCCTCTCGGATCGCAGCCCGCAAAGAAAACGATAAGCGCCGCCAGCAATGCGGCCGTAAATATCAAAGCGGATCTTTTCACGGTGCATCCTCCTCAAATGTCGGTTTATGCATTGATTTTAGCACGGATACTATGAGAAATCAACGATCGTCTTCAGATCATGAGAATGAACGGCGCGGTCGACCGGAGCCAACTGCTTGTCATCCTTTGCATACTGAAAAAGCCAAGCCGTTGGCTTTTTCTTAACGGCGTCCGCCCTTTCGGGGTTCGATCCCCTATTCTCAACTATACCACGAAAACAGGCAGGTCGTAGACCTGCCTGTTTTCGTGGTGGAGCATAGGGGATTCGAACCCCTGACCTCAACATTGCGAACGTTGCGCGCTACCAACTGTGCTAATGCCCCAAGACAAAATGTATTATAGCGCCAAACCCGGCTAAATGCAAGGATTTTTTTCATATATGATTCGCGGGCGGCGCAAATAAAAGTTTAAAGGGTATTGCGCGTTTTCACTTTAAGCACTATGGTATGATTAGGCACAAGGTATAGTGTGAAAATCATACAAAAGCATTGGGGGGACACAAAATGCAGGACCTGAGAGTTAGCAGAGAGCTGTTTTTTCTGGGGCTGTCGCCGCGGCACAAGGGTTTCCATTACCTGAGCGCCGCCATAAGTATGCAGTCCGGAGGCATGGAGATGGGGGAGGCGCTCAACGTGATCCGCGCCGGGACGAACGAGGATCCTCGGCAGTTCGACCGCTGCATGCGCTATGCGATCAACTATGCGTGGGACGTTGCGGGCGGCGGCATCCGCGGTATGTTTCCGGGGTTCACCGCGCCGCCGAGCCCAAAGGAATTCATATTCGCGATGCAGTGGGAGCTTGAGGATGACGCTTCCCCGCAGAAGTGAAGCGCGGACGGGCGATGATCCGGTCCGTTAGCATGAATGGGCATAACAAAACACGGCGCAAGGGTGCATATCGTTAAGTGAATGCGCCAAAGGCAGCGCCGTGTTGTTTTTTGTCAGATATTCAGCGCCTTTTCCAGCTTTTTTCTTATCCTTTGCAGGGCGTTGTCGACCGATTTCGTGCTGTGGCCGAGCTTTGACGCGATCTCGGAATAGCTCATTCCGTCGAGGAAGCAGCCGAGCACGGCGCGCTCGTAATCGGTAAGGCTTTTTTCCACGGTCTCGGCGAGCATTGCGTTGAACTCCTGCTTTAGGTAGAGCTCCTCGGGATTGAGCGCGGAGCTCACCCCTATGACGTCCACGAGCTGCTTGTCCGAATCCTCGCCGAAAACGGGATTGTACAGGGATTCGTATTTGTTGAGCGGCATGTGCTTATTGCGCGTCGCCTGCTTGATGGCGGTGAGTATCTGCCGCACTATGCACATCTCAGCGAACGGGCGGAACGCGGCGCGCTTCGTGCTGTCGAAATCGCGGACGGCCTTGAAGAAGCCTATCATGCCCTCCTGTATGAGGTCGTCCCTGTCCGCGCCGACAAGGAAATACGGGCGCGCCTTGCCGCGCACTATGTTTTTATAGCGGTGATAAAGCTCGTCCGAGGCGACGCCGTCGCTTTCCTTCGCGAGGGCGACCAGCTCTTCGTCGGTTTTGGATCCGTATTCGGGTGTGGTAAAATCGGTCATATAAAAGACTTGTTTATGTTGGGAAGGGGCGATCAGCTGTTCTCCTGCCTGACTTTTTCAAACATTATGACCGCCGCCGCGACGGAGGCGTTAAGGCTCTCCAGTTCGCCCTTCAGGGGAACGGAGACCAAGTAATCGCATTTTTCGCGCACAAGGCGGGATACGCCCGCGCCCTCCGCGCCGACGACCAGAGCGAACGGGCCCCGCAGGTCCGCTTTATACATGGGCTCGCCGCCCATGTCAGCCGCCGCGACCCATACGCCTGCGGACTTTAGCCGCTCTATCGCGACGGGCAGATTGACGACCTTCGCTATCTTCATATGCTCCGTGGCGCCGGCGGAGGTCTTCACCACCGCGGCGGTGACGGATGCGGAACGGCGCTTCGTGATCACCACGCCGTGCGCGCCGACGC
>CAMZAY010000061.1 GCA_947304365.1 uncultured Clostridia bacterium
TCGATAAGGAGCTTATCGAAAGGAACATCAACTGCGGCGGCTCGGCTGATATGCTCGCGGCGGCGATATTCCTTGACAAGATAGGCGTTTACAACGACAGAAGGAGGACCGAGGAGGAGCTTCACGGCTCCCACACGCACGAGGAATGACCGATCGCTCACCCAAACCCGAATATGACGATCGCCCGATAGGCGTGTTCGATTCCGGCTTCGGCGGCGCAAGCACGCTCCGGAACCTGCTTTTGGAGCTGCCGGATGAAAGGTTCATCTATTTCGGCGACAATCTCAACGCCCCCTACGGCGATAAATCGGAGGAGGAGATACTTCTGCTTGCCGAAAACGCGGCGGATATGCTCGTCCACAGGGGCGTGAAGGCGCTGGTGGTCGCCTGCAACACGGCGACGAGCGCGGCGATAAAGGCGCTCCGCGAAAGGCTCGACGTGCCGGTCGTATCCGTTGAACCCGCAATAAAGCCCGCCTGCGAGGCGGAGGGCGACGGCAAGGTGCTCATGCTCGCCACCGTCGCGACGACCGGGCTCGCCCGGTACCGCGCCCTTCAGGCAAGGATGCCCGATCCCGACCGAGTGATAAACGTCGGCTGCTCCGGCATCGTCGACAGGATAGAGAAGGGCGTCGTCGGCGAAACGGATTTCGACGACATACTTTCCGAAAAGCTCGCCCCCTACGAGGGGATGAAGATAGACGGGATAGTGCTGGGCTGCACCCATTATCCGTTCATCGCGCCCGCGATAAAGCGCTACGCCGCGGCGCATTTTACCGGCGAACGCCGCCTTTACGACGGGAACGCCGGCACCGCAAGGCAGCTTAAAAGGGTGATCGATTCAAGGCGTCTCAACGCCCGCCCGGGCTGCGCGGGGGAGGACCGCGTCACATTTATTACGAGCGGCGATCACGAAGAATGCGAAACGATATTCAGGAGGCTCCTCGAAATACCGATCCATGATTGAGAAAAGGGACGAAAAAGGCCGCACTCTCGCGGAATTCTTAAAGGAATACGATATCACGAAATACGACCGTCCCAGCGTGACGGTCGATAACGTCATATTCGCCCGGCAGGAGGGCAGGCTCGCGGTGCTGCTTATAAAGCGCGGCGGGCATCCGTTCATTTACGATTGGGCTTTCCCCGGCGGCTTCCTCGAAATGGACGAGGATCTTGCCGAGGGCGCCGAGCGCGAGCTTCTCGAGGAGACAGGCGTTACAGGCGTTTCGCCCGTACAGCTCGGCGCTTACGGACGCCCCGGAAGGGATCCGCGCGGCAGGATCATCACCGTCGCGTTCGTTTCGGAGCTTCCCGACGGCGCAGTTCCGAAGGCGGCGGACGACGCGAAGGAGGCGGACCTCTTCTTCATCGATACCGAGCCGGGGCTCATCCGCCTGACCCGAAGGGGCGGGGGAGCGGCGCTGACCGTTCCGTATGAGTTCGAAAACGGCTTTGCAAAGTTCATCCCGGCGGAGGGCGTCGCGGGGGATCACAGCCAGATCCTCGCCGACGCATTGAGAATGATCGGCCGGATATAAAAAGAAACGGATCAAAGGAAACAGCATCCTTTGATCCGATTTATATGGAACCGATAGGCCGGCTCACACGTTATATAGGTGAGAGCACGTGAACGGCGTTCACGACCAACAAGGAGGACAACATGAAACGCATCATCTCATTCGCACTCATACTTGTTATGGTATTCTCCCTTGCGGCCTGCGATCCGCACAAAACCGCAGCAATTGATCCCACCGAAGCGCCTAAGCCCACCGAGGCCGTAACGGAAGCGCCCACCGCCGCTCCGACGGAAGCGCCGACCGAAGCGCCGACGCCCGAGCCCACCGAGACGCCCATGGGCACGGAGCTCGACTTTGATTCCTGCGCCGAGCTCGTTTTGAGGCTCCCGTGGGGAAATGGCGATAATCAGGTTTTCATTCGTCAGCCGAGACCGGGCAATGATGATGACGATTGGGAGATCCCGCAGCACTTCAATATCATCGACGGTAAGGTCTATGTTTTCGACAGGTATTATCCCTTTGGAAGCGGTCTGTTAATGTGCGATCCGGAGACAGGCGAGATCGTAAGGATAAGCCTGAACACCGGAGACGCCGCATTAGGAAAAGGCGAGTTCGAGATACTGGACGGCAAGCTGATCTTCAGGGACTGCATGTACGATCTTGAGACCGGAGAAAGGATCGAGCTCGAGCCCATTCCCGGCACCCCCGCGCGGCGCGACGGCGTGCTGATGATGAAGATAGAGGACGGCAAATGCATCGCTTACAGAGCGGTCAATTACGATGAGGGCGATCCGGAACAGGAATGTCTCTTCACGCAGGCCACTTTCGCATACGACGTGTTCGAGCTCGATATGGAGAACCGCGCGTGGGTGCAGAAGGAACGCATCGAGATGCCCGATAACATACCGCACGCAGAGCCCCCGTTCTCCGACTATGAGATCAACTATTACGGCAAGGGGTACGTCGAGATAATCGGCAGAGACGGCGGTGCGTTATTCTGTGATGACCGCTACATGGGTACGGACAACGCTGGGAACCACTATATCGACAGCGAGGAGATATTAGCCTACAAAAACGAGTTCGGGGGATATGTCGCAAGTAAAACATGGCGCAGGATAATCAAGCTTTCTCCCGAGGGAGATCCGATCACTTGCGTCGACGTGAGCTATCCCGACAACTATATTTTCAGGGACTGGGGCAACTACCTCGTCTACAAGGTGGACGGCGACGGCACGGTATGGTATATGTGCGAGACGCTGGATGAAGTACTGATCTATAAGATCAGCCTGTAAGCTTAACGAACAAAAGAAGGGACCGAACAGAAGCATCCGCCTTGGTCCCGAGATATTAAAAAACGAGGATCCGGCTCTGACCGGATCCTCATTCGTTTTATTATCATTCTTCGCTTTTTTTCGCAAGCTCCGATATCCGCGGGAAGTTCTGTATAACGTAATCGTAGCCTCCGCGCCCGTGGGTCTTGAGGCAGTTGGAGCAATCCTTTATGCCGCCCTCGATATAGCGGAAATTGCCGCCGCATTTATCGCCCAGCGCGTAGAGCGGGCAGTAGCAGAACAGGCAGTTGAAGAAGTCGGGATCCGCGCCCTTGTGGCAGGGGAAATATTCGCAGTCCGTGTTCTGGTAGTAGCGACATGAGTTCTTCTCCTTCATATCGAGCTTTTTCTTGGTATCCTCGTTCATGGTGGTCTCCTTTCATAATCCGTCGATGTATTTCGCTGCAGCAAGCCCTGCGGCGGCGCCGTCCGCGGCGGCGGTGGTCAGCTGGCGCACCGCCTTCTGGCGGCAGTCCCCTGCGACGAAAACGCCGGGGGTGCGCGTCAGACAGCTTTCGTCCGAAGCGGCAAAGCCGTATTCGTCAATGTTGATGAGAGCGGCGAACGCGCTGTTCTGCGGGATGTGCCCGAGCGCGACGAAGACCCCGTCGACGGCGAGCTTCTCATCCGCTTCGCCGACCGTGCTCGCAAGCGTGAGCGAAACGCCTCCGTCCGCCTTCTCGGCTTCGGAAACGACGCGGTTCTCAAGCCGCACGATATTCGCCTTCGAATAAAGCCTCTCCATTACCGCCTTTTCCGCGCGGTAGCCCGTGCGGCGGTGTATGAGATAGACCTTTTCGCAGATATCGGCAAGGTAGATCGCCTCGGAAACGGCGGTGTTGCCCCCGCCCACTACGGCGACGGTCTTTCCCTTGTAGAACATGCCGTCGCATACCGCGCAGTACGAAACGCCCTGTCCCTCGAGCTTCGTTACGGGATCGAGCTTCCTGTGCTTCAGACCGGTCGCGATGACGACCGCCTTCGCGTCGTGCGCGCCGTAATTCGATACGATGCGGAAGAAGCCCTCCGCCCGCTCGATGCTCTTTACCTCGTCGACCTCGAGCTCGGCTCCCAGAGCCATCGCCTGCTCAAACACGTTGTTGGCAAGGTCAAGCCCCGAAATATCCTTGAAGCCGGGGTAATTCTCCACCTTCGGCGAAAGCGCGATCTGCCCGCCGATGCTCTCTTTTTCAAACAGTATGACCGTTTTCCCGGCGCGCCGCGCGTATATCGCGGCGGTCATGCCGGCGATCCCCGCGCCTATAACAGCAACATCGTAGACCATGTGTTTTCCCTTTCTTACTCGTTTGTTCTTATTATATCACAAAATCGCGGTGAATCAAGGATGGAATAATGCGGAACACGGCGGCGCCGTATATTGAATAACAATAAATTTATATTGACAAACATGATAAAGCGTGCTATAATAGCGTCCACGATACCAAGGAGTTTACCGTTATGAAAAAACATCTTATTATTATAGCGCTGCTTTTGGTCATGGCGGCGTTCGCCGGCTGCGTGCAAAGGATAGATCGCTCCCTGCCGGAGAGCCCGCACGCATTCGACGCGGGGACTTACGTCAACCCTGACGATCCGGACGATACCTATGCGACGATCCGGCTGGACGGCAGGGTCTACGCTGTCTACGGGACGACCGCGTCGCGCATGACCGGAAAGGACGTGGGCAAATGCCTCGGCTATATCGTGCAGGACGGCGAGGAGCGCATGGACGACCGCGTGTTTCCGCTTTCCGCCGATCCGGAGAGGAATTATCTCGTCGTGATCACCGTAAACGGCTTCATGGATCAGCCTATCTTTTACCGCGCGCTCGACACCGCGGGAAAGGATATCGAAACGCCCGCCTTCGTGCAGAGCCTTGATTACGGGATATGGAACTGAACTGAATACGAAAACGTCCCGGAGCATACCGCTCCGGGACGTTTTTCCTTTATTTCGTCAGACGATCTTAAGTCCCTTCTCGTCCGCGTCCACGGTGAGCGTGGAGTAGGGCGCGGGATCGTCGGCGAGTATCTTCCTCGCGAGCATGGTCTCGACGTTCTGGGCGATGAACCTCTTAAGGGGCCTTGCGCCGAACTGCGCGTCGGAGCCGTTCCTCACGATATAGGCGAGCGCGCTCTCGGTGATGTCAAGGTTCAGCGTGCGCTCCTTCATGCGGGAGGCGAGCTTCTTTACCATAAGCTTTACGATCTCGGTCATGTCTGCGGTGGAGAGCGGCTTGAACATGACGGTCTCGTCGAGACGGTTCAAAAACTCGGGGCGGAAATGCGACCGCAGGAGCCTCGTCACAGCCGCCTTCGTTTCGTCGGTGATCGAGCCGGAGCCCAGATCCTCAAGCAGAAGATCGCTGCCCAGATTGCTCGTCATTATTATGATCGTGTTCTTGAAGTCGACCGTCCTGCCCTGACCGTCCGTGGCTCTGCCGTCGTCCAGCACCTGCAGGAGCACGTTAAGAACGTCCGGGTGCGCCTTTTCGATCTCGTCGAAGAGCACCACGGCGTAGGGCTTTCTTCTTACCGCCTCGGTCAGCTGACCGCCCTCGTCGTAGCCCACGTATCCCGGAGGGGCGCCGAGGAGCCTCGACACGGAGTATTTCTCCATATACTCGCTCATGTCGATGCGGACGATGCTTCTTTCATCGTCGAAGAGCGCCTCGGCAAGCGCCTTCGCAAGCTCCGTCTTGCCGACGCCCGTGGGACCCAGGAACAGGAACGAGCCCACGGGGCGGTTGGGGTCCTGAATGCCCGCGCGGGAGCGGAGTATCGCGTCCGCCACCGCCTCGACCGCCTCGTTCTGACCGATGACCCTTTCGTGGAGCTTGTCGTCGAGCTTCAACAGCTTCTCGCGCTCCGACTCCATCAGCTTCGTCACGGGGATGCCCGTCCAGCGGGCGACGATCCTCGCGATCTCATCCTCGGTCACACGGTCGCGCAGGAGGGTATCGTCGTTGTCGGCAAGGGCTTTTTCCTTCTCCTCGAGCTCCGCCTTCAATCTGGGCAGCTCGCCGTAGCGGATCTCGGCGACTTTGTTGAGGTCGTACTCGTTCTCCGCCTTCTGCATCCTCGCGTTGGCGGCGTCGATCTGGGCGCGCACCTTCTGCACCGCCTCTATCTCGGACTTCTCCTCGTCGAATTTCGCCTTCATCACGTTGAACTTGTCGCGCTCCTCCGCAAGCTCCTTCTGCAGAGCCTCGAGCCTGTCCTGAGAGATGCGGTCGGTCTCCTTCTTCAATGCCGCCTCCTCGATCTCGAGCTGCATCACGTGACGCCTTACGTCGTCTATCTCGGAGGGCATCGAGTTGATCTCGGTCTTAATGAGCGCACACGCCTCGTCCACAAGGTCGATCGCCTTGTCGGGCAGGAACCTGTCGGAGATATAGCGGCTCGAAAGCTCCGCCGCTGCAATGAGCGCCGCGTCGTTTATCTTGACGCCGTGGAACACCTCATATCTCTCCTTCAGTCCGCGGAGTATCGAAACGGTATCCTCCACGCTCGGCTCGTCGACCATCACGGGCTGGAAACGCCTCTCGAGCGCGGCGTCCTTCTCGATGTACTTGCGGTACTCGTCAAGCGTCGTCGCGCCTATGCAGTGGAGCTCGCCGCGCGCCAGCATGGGCTTCAATATGTTGCCCGCGTCCATCGCGCCGTCGGTCTTACCCGCGCCGACTATTGTGTGGAGCTCGTCGATGAAGAGGATTATCCTGCCGTCGCTCGCCTTGATCTCGGAGAGCACCGCCTTGAGCCGTTCCTCGAACTCGCCGCGGTATTTGGCTCCCGCGACCAGCGCGCCCATATCAAGGCTGAAAACGCTCCTGTCCTTAAGGTTTTCGGGCACGTCGCCGCGCACGATGCGCAGCGCAAGCCCCTCCGCAATCGCCGTTTTGCCGACGCCCGGCTCGCCGATGAGGCAGGGGTTGTTCTTGGTCTTTCGGGAGAGGATGCGGATCACGTTGCGGATCTCGTCGTCGCG
>CAMZAY010000062.1 GCA_947304365.1 uncultured Clostridia bacterium
ACGGTACCGCCACAGGTTCGGAAAGCCTCGGCACGCCGTTCTCAAGGTAGCCGATCAGCACGCCGGGATATGCTTCCTCCTTTTTAAATATGGCAAGAAGCCGCTCAAGCACCTCCGCCGCGGCGGGATCCTTCGGCGGGGTTTTCTCGCAGAATGCCTCCACCGCGTCGTAAAGGCGGAACACGACCTCCTGATATTCGGGCTCCGCCCGGCCGCCGTCCTCCGTCACGACCCACTTGCCGAGCCCCTCCGTTTCGAGCACGGGAATGAATTTCGTCAGCTTCTCATACCTCTTCATACGCGGACCTCTCTTTTGTGGTTTTCTATATTATATCGTATATCAATCAAAATTGCACGCACTTTTTTTAAATTTTCTAAAAGAAATTAAAAAATGTGATAATTTGCGCTGTTCGGAAAGCCGTTTTTCCTTTACAAAGAATTTACATTTTGGGGTTTGAACAATAATGCGTTTTATGGTAATATAATGGGGTAATATAATAGAATGGGGTGTTGTGCACCGGGCGATCGATCATGCGGTGCGGCACAGGAAAGGATCAGGATTTGAACAAATACAGGAAATACGGCACCGCCGTCATCTATCTTTTGATAGCCGCGGCTGTGATACTTCTTATAGTCGGCGGGCAGAGCATGCGCCGCGAAAAACCCGTGGAGTACGATTTCGGCGAGTTTTCGGACGTGCTGCGCGCCGGCATGACCGTTACGGAGGACGGCAAGAACGGCGCGAACACGCGCATCGCCGCCGTCCGCGTGACAGGAACGGAGCTTTACGGTCTGTTCACGACCGAGTATTATAACGAGATCAAGGAGAAGGACCTTACCGAAAAGGAGATCGCCTCCCGTCCCGAAAGCTTCAAAAAAGGCAAGCTTTACGACTTCCATACGACCGTTATCTCCGCGGAGACCTTCCAGCAGGAGATGACCGGCCTTATCTGCAGCGCGACGGGCATGAGCAAGGATTCCGTATCGGTCAACGACTACGGGTTCGACTACATTCTCAAGGTGGAGCAGACCGCGTGGTTCTGGGTGGTGCTTCCCTATGTTATTATAAGCGTGGGCCTCATTGTGCTCACATTCCTCATAATCCGCGCCACCAACAGGGAGAACCGCCAGGCGATGAACTTCGGCAAGAGCACGGCGCGCATCTCCGACGGAAAAAATCAGAAGACATTTGACGACGTCCGCGGCTGCGACGAGGAGAAGGAGGAGCTTCAGGAGGTAGTGGATTTCCTTAAGGATCCCAGTGCGTTCACCGAGATGGGCGCAAGGATCCCCAAGGGCGTGCTGCTCGTCGGCCCTCCCGGCACGGGCAAAACGCTGCTTGCGAAGGCCGTTGCGGGCGAGGCGAACGTCCCCTTCTTCTCCATCAGCGGTTCCGATTTTGTTGAGATGTTCGTCGGCGTCGGCGCGAGCCGCGTGCGCGACCTGTTCAACAACGCGAAGAAGCTGGCTCCGTCCCTCGTGTTCATCGACGAGATCGACGCCGTCGGCCGTCAGCGCGGCGCGGGCCTCGGCGGCGGGCACGACGAAAAGGAGCAGACGCTCAATCAGCTTCTCGTCGAAATGGACGGCTTTGAAGGGAATCAGGGCGTCATAGTGATCGCCGCTACCAACAGGCCGGACGTGCTCGATCCCGCTTTGCTGCGTCCCGGCAGGTTCGACCGCCAGGTGACGGTCGATTATCCCGACGTTAAGGGCAGGCAGGAGATACTGGAGCTTTACGCCAAGAACAAGCCCATGAGCGACGAGGTCGATCTTTCGAGGATCGCCAAGCTCACCCCCGGCATGACCGGCGCGGATCTCGAGAACGTCATGAACGAGGCGGCGATACTCGCCGTGCGCCGCAAGATGCCCAAGATCACGACCGATCTTATCGCCGAGGCGATGAAGCGCGTCGAGTGGGGCCCCGAGAAGAAGAGCCGCGTCGTGAGCGAGAAGGACCGCTTTATCACCGCCACGCACGAGGTTGGCCACGCGATCGTCGCAAAGTTCCTTCCCGACAGCGATCCCATCGACGAGCTCTCCGTTATTCAGCGCGGAAGGGCCGCCGGCTATACCAGCTATATCCCCAAGGACGATAATTCCCACGTCACCAAGAACCAGCTGCTCGACCGCATTGCGATGATGATGGGCGGCCGCATGGCGGAAGCCGTCAGGCTCGAGGATATCTCCGCCGGCGCGCAGAACGATCTTAAGCGCGCGACCGAGCTTGCAAAGCGCATGGTCACCGAGTTCGGCATGAGCGACGCGATCGGCCCCGTCTTCCTTGCCGGTGCGGAGGAGGTGTTCATCGGCCGCGAGTGGGGGCATCAGCCCAATTATTCCGAGGCCATGGCCGCCGAGATCGACCGCGAGGTGCGCCGCATAATGGAAGAGGCCGCCGCCCGCGCGAAAAAGATAATCGAGGAGCATGCCGACGCGATGACCGTCATAATAAAGGAGCTCATCGAAAACGAGCATATCTCCGGCACGGAGTTCGACCGCCTGCTGAACGGCGAATCCGATTGGAAGGATAAGCCCGAGAACCATACGAAGACCCCGGTCGATGAGACCGCTGCGGAAGAGACCGCCGCGGAAGCTGAAGAAACCGAGGCTCCCGCCGAGACGGAGGACCCGGGACGGGAAGCCGGGGACGAGGCTCCCGAAAAAGAAAACGAATAAAATGTACGATCTCCATACACATTCCGATTTCTCGGACGGCGTACTGCCGCCCGAGAAATTGATAGAAGAAGCGAAAGCTAAGGGCTTTACCCTCTTCGCGCTGACCGATCACGACACCGTGGGCGGCATAGTCCGCGCGGCTGAAGCGGCGGCGAGGCTGCGCGTGCCTTTTTTGCCCGGTATTGAGATCTCCGCCGAGTACCCCTGCGAGCTGCATATACTCGGGCTCGGCGTCGATCCCTCCTCCCCCGCCATAAGGAGGCTCGAGCAGATACAGCGCCGTCATCGCTCCTCGCGAAACGCCCGCGTCATTGAGCTGCTCAAGGAGGGCGGCATGGACGTGAGCGGCCTTCTTGAAAAAGAGGAGCGCTTCGTCACCAAGGCCGATATCGCCGCCGCGATGGTCCGGGCGAACTTTGCAAGCACGGTGAGCGACGCGTTTGCCCGGTGGCTCAAAAAGGGCCGCCCCTTCTACGCGCCGATGGTCCACCCCTCCATGGAGGAGGTCATGGACGTTATCGTTTCCGCCGGAGGACTGCCGGTGCTCGCGCATCCGATGAAGATGGACTGCGACCACAGGGCGCTCGTTAAGGAGCTCATGGAGCTGGGCCTTTGGGGGATAGAGGCGTATTATTCCTCCGCTTCAAGAGAGGAGACCGGGTATTTCAAGTCGCTTGCGGAGGAATTTTCGCTCCGCGTCACCTGCGGGAGCGATTTCCACGGCCCGCACAGGCCTGAGGCCGCCCTCGGCTGCGCCTGGGAGGACACGCCCGAGCTTAACGAGACGGAAGCGCTGCTCAAAAAGCGTTACGGGATATGCCCCGCGGCGCCGACCGGATGGCTGTTCGCCCCGCGCCGCGCGCAGCATACCGAGAGCGAATTCCAGCTTATTGCCGACAGGATCGTTTCCGAGCTGCCGGAGGAGCTTTTCAAGGGGCTTAACGGCGGCATATCGATAGCGAGCCGCGCGAAGCTCCACCGCGAGAGCTTGCCCGCGCGCCCGCTCTACATATTGGGCGAATACTCCCACGGATACACGACCGGCGCCTTCATCACGCTTTACTTCGGCTCGTTCATCGCCGTGCACGGCAGGAAGCGCGGGCAGGCGTTCATCGACGAGGTGCGGAAGGTCATACTTCACGAGCTTCGCCATCATCTTGAGATACGCGCCGGAGAGCACGATCTCGAATACGAGGACGACGCGGTCATCGCGGCGTACGTTGAGGAAAACGAATGACAAGATGCGTCCGTTAAGCTATACCGTCGAAAAAGGATCGGAGGGCATGAGCGTAAAGCACGTGCTCACGGAAATATTCATGATGTCGCACTCGCATATTTCAAGGCTTAAACGCCGCGGGGGCGGCATACTTTTAAACGGCGAGCCGTGTTACGTCACGAAAGCATGCGTCCCGGGGGACACGGTAACGGCGCTTATTTCCGACCCGCCCGATACGAAACGGCTCGAGCCGATGGATATGCCCCTCGATATCGTTTACGAGGACGAATGGCTCTGCGTCGTAAACAAGCCCGCGGGGCTCACCGTCCACCCGGAGAGGCTCGGCATGGGCGGCTCGGTCGAAAACGCGCTGACGGCGCATTTTAAGGAGGACGAGTTCGTGCATACAGTCAGCCGCCTCGACAGGGGCACGAGCGGACTTATGACCGTTGCGAAGAGCGGCTACGTGCACGAGCGGATGATACGCCTGCTCCACACGCCGGATTTTTACAAGGAATACCTCGGCGTTTTGAGCCGCGTGCCCGATGAAAGGAGCGGCTTCGTGCGGCTTCCGATCGCGCATCCCGTGGGCTCGAATTTCAAAATGGAGGTCCGCGGGGACGGGCTCCCCTCCGAAACGGAGTACGAGGTGCTGAGCGTTTACGGCGAAAGGGCGCTCGCGCGGCTCGTCCCGCACACGGGGCGCATGCACCAGCTGCGCGTGCACATGGCGGCGATAGGCTGCCCGCTCGCCGGAGACTGGCTCTACGGCGAGGAGATCAAAGAGATCTCCCACGCGGCGCTGCACTCGCATTATCTTAAATTCCGCCACCCGATGACCGGCGGGATCGTCGAGCTTGAAAGCGAGCTCCCCGACGAGATAAAGAGGCTGATGGGATCGATATGACGCCGGCGGCGTTTCGATATGCGCCCGGCGCATGAGCGCCGATCGCCCATGCCGCCTTACAAATAATATATGGAACCGATCGGCGCGCTCGTGCGTTATATAAACGAAAGCCGTTCTGAAGAACGGTCATGAAAACGATTTTAACCAGGGGCTTTACGCCCGAAGGAGGATATAATTATGAAACGTTTTATTTCGATACTGCTTGCCGCGCTGATGGTTCTCGGCGTATGCGGCACCGCATTTGCAATGAAGGAGGGCGAGCGCCGTCTTGTGCTCGGCTCCGATCTTACCGACGCCCAGCGCATAGAGGCGATCGAGTATTTCGGCGTACAGGATCAGGACGTTCAGGTGATATTCGTCACCAACGCGGACGAGCGCCAGTATTTCGAGGGCAAGCTCCCCGATAAAAAGCTCGGTCACGTCGCGCTTTCCAGCATCTATATCGTCGCCAAGGCGCCCGGCAGCGGGCTTGATATCACCACCCACAACATCAACTACGTCACGCCCGAGATGTACGAAAACGCGCTGATCTCCGCCGGCATCACCGACGCCGAGATCAGGATCTGGGCGCCCCGCCCCATCAGCGGCACCGCGGCGCTGACCGGTATCTACAAGGCGTATGAGGATATCACCGGCAGGATACTCGACGACGCCGCTAAGGACCTCGGCATAGAGGAGCTCATCGCCACCGGCGAGCTTGCCGAGTACATCGGCTCCGAGGACGCGCTCGCGATAATCAACGACTTAAAGAAGATACTCGACGAGACCAAGGATATGTCCGACGACGAGGTGATGGATAAGATCAACTCCATCGCAGAGGATTACGGCGCCGAGCTCACCGACGAGCAGGCGAAGCAGATATTCACCCTCGCCCGCATGTTCGAGGGGCTCTCCGCGGAGGAGATCCAGCAGCGCCTCGTCAACATGGCGAAGGCCGCGCAGAAGGCGCAGTCCTTCGGCGAGACAGTGCAGTCCGTCATCAACTCCATCGGCGAGTTCATAAAGACCGTCGGCGATTTCTTCAAGGATATCTGGGAGCGCTGGTTCGGCGGCAACGAATAAAAGTTCTTTCTTCCAAACACCTCTTATAAAATCGAAACGCCCCGCGAGAGTATTCCGCGGGGCGTTTCGGCCTCGGAAGACAGATGAAACGGGACGTTCAAAAAATATATTTTAAAATGCCTGTCCGATTTTGGCATGTTCGGGTGTTATATATATAGAGGGGAATAACAAACCTTCGTCACGAAGGGAGGTGACAGAGCGTAAAAAGCGTCGTCTCTTGTATTTGCAAGAGGGTATGGTATAATACGGATGTTACACAGGAGGAATGATAATGAAAAAGACCGTTTGTTTACTGCTTGCTCTTGCGCTGGCGCTCGCCGCGTTCGGCTGCGCCGGGCTGCCTCCGAGAAAAACCGTTTCTTCCTATGAGGAGATCAAAAAGCGGTTCGGCGAGCGCGAAGGGCTGATCTATCCCGATCTTGCGCCTTTACGCTTTATTGAAGACGAGACCGATTATTATCTGGATCTCGAATCGAAGTCCTGCCGAAGCGGGATCAGTGGATATACCGTGGTCGGGAGAGCCCTTTGCGAAGGGGCTGCGGTGACCTGTTCTTTCGTTATGAGAACGGGAAAGCTTCGCACTGCAGAAAGCTTCGTTCCTATTCTATATAATGGCATAAGTATTCGGCATGACGCTTCCGACTTTTCCTCCGGACGAGAAGAAACCTATTGTTTCTTCTTAAACGGTTATGAGTATTCGGCGAATATATCCTATTCTGCTGATCTCGGCTTTTCCCCCGAAGAGTATGCCGATCTGAATATCGCTGTCGAAAAGACGCTGTATTCCTTTTTGTGCGGGATAATTGACGCTTCAAAAATACATCAGCATGGAGGATCAATATGAAAAGGATCAGCTGTTTTGTTTTATCAGTTATCGTTTTTTTAT
>CAMZAY010000063.1 GCA_947304365.1 uncultured Clostridia bacterium
TCGGTCGTGCCTATGCCGAGCTGACCGTAATCGTTCTTGCCCCAGCCGTAAAGCGTGCCGTCGGGATAGACGATGAAGAACACGTCCCTCGACTGTATGATCTTGGGAAGCTCGGGATAGGGATCCTCGGGCCTGAAGGGCATGGGAGTGGTTTCCGGCGCAGGCGTCACCGCCGGCTCTGTGGGAGCCTCCGTCGGCGTCTGCTCGGTAGGAACGACGGCCTCCTGAGTGGGCGCGGGCGCCTGAGTGGGATCGCCTGCGGAAGCGGGCGAATTGCCCGCCTTGCACGCGGCGAGGGAAAGTGACATGATAAGAATGAGTGCCAATGACAATGCGCGTTTCATGATGACCTCCGTTTAACGTGAACGCCGTTCACTTGCTTTCACTTATATAACGCACGGGGAGGGGAAAAGGTTGCATGATTTTGAAAAAATCTGACCACGGGGAAATCGCCCGTGGTCAGCAGGATCGTTTTTCAGTTTTCGACGGCAAGCTTGACTTCCATGGGGCTCAAGACGTCCTCATCTAAGCTGTCAACGCCGAGGAGCCCGTCGCCGTTCCAGCCCCAAGCCCAAATGCGGCCGTCCGCATCGACGGCGAATGTCCTTGAGTAGAGCTCAACTCCGTCGGTGCCGTCATCATAATCTATGAACTTCATGAAGAAGCCGCTTGTTACCGAAACCATATTATACAGATCGAGCTTCACAAAACCGGATCTTGTTTCGATCGTTCCGTCGCCGAGACTGCCGTGGATATAGTCGTCTCCGCTCATGCCTGTCGCCCATATCTCGCCGTTGGCCTTTAGTATATAGGTCGATGCGCCGTTCGTCACGACCTTACGCACATCCGTTGCGACGCACTCGAAATCGAAATTATATGTCCCTTCCGGCTTGCCTACAAGGGCGTTGCTGAAACTGCTCCTTGCCCAAAGCTCGCCGTTTGCCTTAAGCGCGAAGTAATAGTCGTATCCCCAGTCCTCGCCCATAGAATACTCGGCCATGATCTCGGCGACCCCGTTCATGAGATAATTCGGCCTGTACTTGTTCTCCTCCGGCACATTGTAATGCTCGGGATCGGCGTAGTACAGAAATAGCGAACCATCCTCCATGAGTATGTAGGCCGCGCCATCCGCGACGGCAACGGATCGGACACCCTCGCAGATGGCGGTTTTGTTGGACTCGTAATCGAGCTGGCAGAGCTTCCCTTCAATGTCCTCAATAACACCTGTCCAGACGTCATAGACCATGCCCACGTCATCGGAGATCTTAGTCCAATCGCCCATGAGCAGCCAGAGCTCGCCGCTGTTCGTAATAACGCATTCGCGGCCGTCAAAGTATTCGACGTTATCGAAAATGAGCAGCGGCACAAGGCTCGTATCCTTCCCGGAGGAGTCCGCGCCCATGCGATACAGTTCGCCCGCTTCGGTGAGGACGCAGTACGTGCCGCCCCAGCACTTATAGATTTGCTTTACGGAGGACATTATTTCCGCAGGTCTGAGCCTGTTTTCGGCGTCGCCAAGGCCGAGTTGACCCAGATCGTTCCTGCCCCAACCCCATAGCGTACCGTTTGCATCCATGGCAAAAACGGTTTCTCCGACGATCGTCGGCGTAAGGCCCGTGCCGATAAATACGGGGCTTCTGCGTTCATCGGTATCGCCAAGGCCAAGCTGACCATATTCATTGCTTCCCCAGCCGTAGAGCGAACCGTCGGGACAAGAGATGAAGAACACATTTTCGCCGGGGATCACCTTCGGACTGCCCTCTGCAGGATCCTCAAAGATACGTTCGGGCATGGGCGTTCCTCTCGGGACTTCGGTTGGGTCGGGTTCCGCTGTCGCTTCCGGCGGTTCGGTGGGATCGACCGGCGCCTCGGTCGGCACTTCGGTCGGCGTCACTGGCGCCTCGGTGGGATCGGCCGCCGCGGTCTGCTGCTGCTTGCAGGCCGCAAGCGAGAATACCATGATGAGAATGATTGCGAATGATAATATGCGTTTCATGATGACCTCCGTTTAACGTGAACGCCGTTCACTTGCTTTCACTTATATAACGCACGGGGAGGGGAAAAGGTTGCATGAATATTCATAAAATCATAAAAAAACCGGCCCGTTAAACGGGCCGGCAAATCGATCGGATCAGTCCTTCATGTGCGCCTTATAGTAATTCATAAGGTTGCCCTCAAGGAGGATCTCCTTCTCATCGGGGGTGAGGCCCTTGATGTCGAGGGTGATATCCTTTACGCCGTCCTTGGTGATGACCATGGCGGCAACGGACTCGACGCCCTCTTCAATGGCCTTCCTGATGCCGGGAACGAACACGAAGTCGCCCGTCTCAAACGGGAACTCGGCGCCCTCGGGAAGGGTGAAGGGCAGGATGCCCCAGTTGATGCAGTTGGAGCGATAACGCTTGGTGGCGTACTCATAGCAGATGTTGGCGAAGCCGCCCAGCACGCGCTGGCAGGAGGCCGCCTGCTCACGGGCGGAGCCGTCGCCGGGCTTGTTGGCGAACACGCAGGAGCCGAAGCCGGTGTTGGCAATGAGCTCGTCCGCGTTGCCGACCTTATTAAGGGCGTTCATGATGCGCTCGGGCTTCTTGCCTTCGCGGCGCTCGAAATCCATCGCCATTACCTGCTTGGAGCGGCCCACGTACTCGGGAACGCGGCGGGAAAGCGCGAACTCCGCAAGACGCAGGGGGTTGGAGCGGTAGGAGCTCGTCTCACCGGAGGGGATGAGCTCGTCGGTGGTGGTGACGGGGTCGCGGATGACGGCGTCGAGCTCTAAGAGCACGTTGTCGGTGAGCTCGTACATCGCGGGCCAATCGGTGATGTTGGGCCCCAATTTCAGCTCAACGGAAGGATCGGCCTTGCCGAAGCCGTTGTAAACGCGCTTGTCATAGACGGACTTATCGAAGTGATAATCGTAATGCACGTCGTCCCAATCTATATCGGTCGCCGCGGTGATGGCGCCGTGGTTGCGGGCGGTGGCGGCAATGGAACGGGAATCCATGAGCGCAACGGTCGAGATCTGGCCTTCGCCGGGCTTGGAGCCCTCACGGTTGGGGAAGTTCCTGGTGGTGTGGCGGAGGGAGAGGCCGTTGTTGGCGGGAACGTCGCCTGCGCCGAAGCACGGGCCGCAGAAGCTCTGCTTGATTATGGTGCCGCTCTCGAGCAGCTTCTCGGTCATGCCGATCCTCGTAAGCTCGAGGCTGGTGGGAACGCTGGTGGGATATACGGAGAAGCCGAAGTAGCCGTCGCCCACGTCGTGGCCGTCCATTATCTCGGCGGCGGCGACGCAGTTATCGAAGGTGCCGCCGGAGCAGCCCGCGATGACGCCCTGATCGGCATAAACCTTGCCGTCAACGACCTTGTCGGTGAGCTTCAGATGGACCTTCTTGCCGAACTTCTTTTCGGCCTCGGCCTCAACGGTCTTGAGTATCTCAACGGGGTTCTCGAGGAACTCGTGGATGGTGTAGGCGTTGGAGGGATGGAAGGGCAGCGCGATCATGCACTCGATCTTGGAAAGGTCGAGCTCGATCATGCTGTCGTAATAAGCGACGTCCTTGGGATAGAGCTTTTTGAAGCCTTCGGGGCGGCCGTGGATCTTATAATACTTCTCGATCTCGTCGTCGGTCTCCCAGATGGAGGAGAGGCAGGTGGTCTCGGTGGTCATAACGTCGATGCCGTTCCTGAAGTCATAGGGCAGATTCTCGATGCCCGGGCCGACGAACTCCATGACCTTGTTCTTAACGAAGCCGTTTGCGAAGGTCGCCTTAACGAGGGCGAGCGCAACGTCATGCGGGCCGACGCCCTTCTTGGGCTCGCCGGTGACGTAAACAAGGACTACCTCGGGCGCGTTGATGTCCCAGGTGTTCTTGAGGAGCTGCTTAACAAGCTCGGGTCCGCCTTCGCCGACGCCCATCGTGCCGAGAGCGCCGTAACGGGTATGGGAGTCGGAACCCAGTATCATGTTGCCGCAGTTAGCCATCGCCTCGCGGGCATAGCTGTGGATAACGCTCTGATTGACGGGAACGTAGATGCCGCCGTACTTCTTTGCGGCGGAAAGGCCGAATACGTGGTCATCCTCATTGATGGTGCCGCCGACAGCGCAAAGGCTGTTGTGGCAGTTGGTCATCGCATAGGGGATGGGGAATTCCTTCAGGCCGGACGCCCTTGCCGTCTGAATGATGCCGACATAGGTGATGTCGTGAGACATAAGGCAGTCAAACCTTATCTTCATCTTTTTGGCATCATCGGAGGTGTTGTGTGCGCGAAGGATCTGATACGCGATGGTATTCTCGCGTCCCTCGGCGGGGGTGACGCCTTCGACCGCCTCGAACTGAGGCTTGCCGTTTACCAGGTAAACGCCGTTCTCAAAAAGGTCTATCATGGTGCTCTCCTTCTGTTTTTTTGTTCAGGCATGATCGACATGCCATACATACATATAATACCACTTTTTTTCGTCTTTTCAACCTGAAATAGCCGATTATTTATAACGAAATAAGCGGCTGCGCCCCCCGTCAGATCAGGATGGGCCTCAAAAGCAGGAAATACAATACGATCAGCGCGGCGTGCACGACCATCATGACGGGTATGCCCACCATGAATTTCGCGTGCTTCGTTTTGTGACGGATGATCTGCATCGTCACGTACATGGCAAAGCTGCCGAAAAGCGCCGCGATCAGCATCAGCGTCGCCTCCGGAGTGCGGTTCCGCGGGGCGGTCTTTGCCGCCGCCTTGTCGCGGATCGTGAAGCATACGGCAAGTATGCTCATGAATACAAAGAATGCAAGGAACACTATGTCGGCGATCTTCATTTTATAAAAACTCCTTTTTTCTTCTATTGTAATCCACCCGGGGTGATATGTCAATCGGCCCGAACAATCACCTTACAAGAGAAATTTTTAAAAATATTCTCTTTACTGTTGACAAGCAGAGAACAAACGTGCTATAATGTAAATAGAGCAAGCGTTGACGAGTGCCTTCGGGGAAGCGACCCGGAAGGCAGCCGCTTGTTTCTTTTTATCTCTTTTTTTAAAAAGAGGAGAGCGATCGCGGCGCGATACCGCAGCGCGGCGAAGACCGAATACCGAAAAATCAAAACAGAAAGGCTTGCCTTTGGCGGTGAAGGCGAAGGTAAAAAATGAAGAAAAGGAATCTTGAGTTCATCCCCGCAGAGGAGACGAACGCGCCCGCCGGGGAGGAGAAGCGCATGAGCGCGGCGGAGAGGCTGGGCAGGGAGATGCTCGCTCGCCTCGGCGCAGGCGAAGACACGGATGAAGACGAGCTCGCGGAGGCGATCATCGAAGTGATGGCCGGCCTTAAAGACGGGGCGGACGCGCCTGCCGGGCGTTATTCCAACGAGCTCCCGGAAGACGTGCGCGACCCGTTCGGCACTATGCCGAAGATGCCCGTGCCCATGAGGACCGACTCCCGAAAAGCCGAGAGCACGGATTATTCCGAAATGAGCGCCAAACAGTTCAACGAGCTTAAAAAGCTCCTCAAAAAAGCCAGCGCAGACGGCAAAAAGATCAGACTTTAACAGAAAGGAAGCATTCAAATGGCAAACAACATCAACACACTTCAGGGACTGAGCCAGGGAGGCACTTTCCCCACCACCTATTATGACAGGCAGCTCCTTGAGAGCGCAAAGACGAGGTTCGTTCACGCCGAATTCGGCCAGAAGCGTCCCATCCCCCGCAATAACGGCAACAAGGTCAATTTCCGCAGGTGGAACCTTTTTGACCCGCATACCGCGATGAGCGGCCTTACCGAGGGCGAGACCCCCGACGGACAGACCCTCTCCCAGACCAACGTGGAGGCGACCGTCAAGCAGTACGGCGCTTACGTTGAGGTAACGGATCTTCTCGACCTTACCGCTTACGACAGCGTTATTAACGATTCCGCGGAGCTTCTCGGCGAGCAGATCGGCACCGTTGTCGAGTGGGTCACCAGGGACGCCATGTGCGCCACTTCCAACGTGCAGTACGCGGGCGGCGGCAATACCCTGACCGGCGTCGGCGCGAGCAACAAGCTCACCGTCGACGAGATAAGGAAGGCGGTCCGCACCCTCAAGAAGAACAAGGCGCGTCCCTTTGCGGACGACGGACGCACGCCGCATTTCATCTGCATCTGCTCGCCCGATGCGACCTACGATCTGCAGAGCGACGAGAACTGGAAGAGCGTTTCCACCTATTCCAATTCGGAGGCGATCTATTCCGGCGAGATAGGCAGGCTCTACGGCGTCGTATTCGTCGAGAGCACCGAGGCGAAGATCTATGAGCAGAGCGTTTACAACAAGGTAAAGCTCGCGACGAGCAACTCCGCCATGTTCACGCTCAAGACCGCTCCTACCGAGGCGGAGAAGGCGTATCTCTCCGTGGGCGGCAACAAGATCAAGATCGGCGGCACGGAGTACACGCTCGCTTCCACGGGCTCCTTCAACCCCTCCACAAACGTGGTCAAGCTTTCCGCGCCCGTTTCGCTTACGGCGGATACGGTCGTCTGGTCGGAGGACTGCGGAGCGATCGACGAAACGACCAAGGAGGGCCTTCCCGTCCATGCGACGCTCGTATTCGGCAAGGACGCCTACGGCGTGATCGACGTTGACGGCAAGGGCGCGGTACAGCTCATCGTAAAGCCCCACGGCTCCGGCGGCACCGCGGATCCCCTCGATCAGCGTGCGACGGTCG